>DATIQS010000139.1:0-2528 GCA_035470605.1 Fibrobacteraceae bacterium | reverse complement strand
TACACGGATTTTCGGGCCTGGCTGAAAGACGTTTTTCAAGCCTTAAAAGAGAGGGATCCGAAATTTTCTCATCGTTTCATCCTGCTCCGACTAGGAGTCAAGTCTTCTGGCTGGCTGGCGGATATGTTAAGCGGACGGCGCATTCTCAACAGGGCTCATCTACTTGGCCTGTCCCGTGTACTCAATCTCAGCCCCAGGGAAGAATTTTATTTTGAAACGCTAGCGGATTATAATCAGGCCAAAAATCTCCTGGAGAAAAATCGCGCCTACGAGAAACTGCTGACCTTTCATGAAATTCCTAAAGACATTATTGAATCAGATCGATTTGAGTATTTTTCAAAATGGTATTATTCTGCGGTGCGGGAATATTTATTAATAGAGCCGTTCCGAGGCGATTATGCGAAACTAGGACGAAAAATCCGTCCTTCTATCTCCGCCGCGCAGGCCAGGGAGTCCATTGAATTGCTGGAAAAGCTCGGCTTTATTAAACGATTAGCCAGTGGAGAATTTCGTCCTGCCACGGAACATGTCAAAAAACAAAGCGCATTCTCGCCAATTCACTATTACCAGTATCTCAAAGCCCAAATGGAACTGGGAATGGGAGCCATGGAACGGATTTCCAAAGAAGAACGGGATATTTCTGCGGTTTCGGCAACGCTGAGTTTAGATAGTTTCCAAGCCATTCGAGAAGAGATCAAAGCCTTGCGCCAAAAAATGATCCAATTGTCCGAAGCGGAAAACAAAAAATTTTGGAATGGAATTCAAGGAGATACACGTAGAGTGTTCCAAGGGGTTTTTGAGTTGTTTCCAGTCTCCACTTCCCGGAATGTCCAGGAGGAGGAATCATGAATAAACAGACACAATTCATCTATGGCGCTGGTTTGTTAACCTGCGTTCTGGCCTTTTCTTTCTGGAGCTGTTCTCAAGAGCAATCGACAACAAGCACGGAAGTCGAAAACGAGTTCAAGGTTGCTTATATTCAGGGAATCGCCGCTACAGGATATGCTCTATCCAACGCACCTTGGGAAATCTTTACTGCGGATGGGAGTCGATTAACGCAAGGGGTCACAAATTCCGAAGGAGAATTTTTTGCCTCCCTGGACACGGAAGTCCTAATTTCCAGACCTTGGTTGGTACGCATCATTGAAGACGATGACACCTTGACGGCCCTATTTGGTTTCAGTGAATCGGAGACCGTGACAGACACGCTATTTGGGCTGGTGAATCCCATGACGGATTACGTCGCCCGTCGCGTTTTGGGACCAGCTGCGTTAAGCCCCCTAGGAGGATATCGATCCCCCTATCTAGACTCACTGGATTTACTTGGCCAGACTCTAGTTGAGGACATCTTCGGCAAAGGAGTCAACTGGATTGAATTCAGCCGTGATACATCCTACCGACCCGCAATGGATAACGCCGATTCAGGATATTATCCTAGTGCCAATGATCTGTTGTTGCACAGCCTAAAGCAGGATGCCGAAAATCAAAACATGACACGCCGGGATCTGATGGACAGTTTCCACGAAAGCACAAGTTCCTGTGCCTTAAAGGAAAAAAGTTTCAGACTTGATGTGGCCAGTAACATGGTTCTCTTCAACGTTCCCGAAGATATCGCGACCAATCAGCTCAAAAACTGGGAAACAGCCCAAGGAATTGACAGCGGAGACGGGGTGGAAAGCCAATATCTAGAAATGCTGGAGTATCACTCTAATAGCAACAGCGAAAATGATTCTACAGCGCAGGAAGCTACACAGTTGGGATGGAAAGAGGCATCCTCCGCCATTCAGACAGTGATCTCCACCTATTATGGAAGTGCGCAGGAAGTCGCATTAGATAATTATACAGAGGCTACGAAAATTATTGCAGATCTGTTGAACCCGTATACCACGATTTCAGCTTTGTCTGACGACCCGTCCGAGGTCGTTGTTGCTCCCTCAGGCAGAGTTCGCACTTTGGCAAATAACATTGGTTACACCTTAGCCAGCCTAAACCCTTCCTACTGGTCCTCAGAGGAAGAGGCGACCCGACTCCTCACAAAGACCGTATTAAATAATTGTCTGCTGCTGGACGATGAAGGAGCTCCGGCAGATCTGGAGGCCGCAGAGATCCGCGCATTGGTGGACAGCACATGGGCGGGCATTTCCGATCCAGCATTCTCTGAAGATCCTCGGCGTAGTGACTCCTGGGAAACCGGAGCGACACCGGGTGACAATAGCATTGAGAAGACCTCTTGTTTGGAGGATGGCACCTAAGTCGGTCATTCAAATCGCGGGCAAAAACGTAACCCAGAATATCTTTTGCCGTGACATTATAGACGCAAATTCGCAAGGAACGGTCGAATAGACTCTTTACGCACGAAGAAAGAAGAAGGCCTTCTATCTTCTCCGTACATTCATTGCTTCCAAGTGAATCCGTATCACGAGGGATCAACTTCAACGAATTTAGGGCACCTCTAAAATTAACTTTAAGGCCATTTCGAACGAGATTGATGCAATCCAAGGGGAAACAGGCAAAACGACCGGCTGAGC
>DATIQS010000138.1:0-4894 GCA_035470605.1 Fibrobacteraceae bacterium | reverse complement strand
AGTCCCTGAACTCAAGACCATTACCGTTGGGGGGGCTGTTTCGGGAATCGGGATCGAGGCGACCAGTTTCCGTTACGGCTTGGTGCATGAGACCGTGGAGGAAATCGAGGTCTTGTGCGGCGATGGCGAAGTGCGCCTCTGTCGCGCCGATAATGAGAACGCGGACTTGTTTCGGGCCATCCCCAACTCTTACGGGACCTTTGGTTACATCCTGCGTTTGCGTTATAAGGTTGTGCCGGTTTGCCGTTCGGTGCGCGCCACCTACCGTCGCTTTTCTCAACGCGCTGATTTCCTCTCCGCCATTGCTCAAGCCAGCTCTCCGCAAGAATCCCCTCGGCCGGATTTTGTCGAAGGGGTCTGCTTCGGCCCAGAATCTTTTGTGTTGGTCACCGCCTTCCATGGCGACGAGGCGCCAGACGCCACCAACGCGGGGCTTATTCCGTATTACAAAGGATTGCAGCATAAGGATCAGGCCACTCTCGCCGTGCGCGACTGGATCTGGCGTTGGGACCCAGACTGGTTCTGGTGCTCGCGCTTTTATGGCATGGAAAATCCGCTGTTACGCTGTTTGCTGGGTCGCTGGATGTTGCGCTCCAGCCGTTATTGGAAAATTCTCAATTGGTATCGTCGCAACAACGTGGAAGCCAAGGTCCATAAAGTCAAGCGCTTCCTGGGACGCCCTATTGAACTCTTTGAACCCATGATTCAGGATGTGGAAATCCCGATGGATCACTGTGCGGAATTTCTCGACTTCTACGAAAGCCATATCCAAATTCGGCCCTTGTGGATTTGCCCGATTCGCCCGCTGAAATCCGGGGATCAGTGGACCCTGTACTCCATGAAACCAGGCGAACTGCATCTGAATTTTGGCTTCTGGGAAAGCGTGCCTACCTCTGCGGAAAAAAAACCTGGGCATTTTAATCGTCTGCTAGAGCAGGAGGTGACGCGCCTTGGGGGGCGCAAGTCGCTCTATTCCACCAGCTTCTTCCCTGAAGACGAATTTTGGCAGGTCTACAACGGCGACGCCTACCGTGCAATCAAGCAACGCTTTGATCCGCAAAACCGTTTCCCGGACCTGTACCACAAAGTCGTGCTGCGAAAATAGGAACCGACTCTCACATTCATTTTTCGTTAGGAAGCGACCATCCCCGCAATCGGATATTCGGGTCGTTGGAAAAGGCGTCTCGTTGTTCTGT
Source organism: Fibrobacteraceae bacterium (assembly GCA_035470605.1). Lineage (GTDB taxonomy): Bacteria > Fibrobacterota > Fibrobacteria > Fibrobacterales > Fibrobacteraceae > CAIRAY01. Next base: position 3,698 of record DATIQS010000138.1, on the reverse strand, counting down.
TATCCAACCCGGCGCATACTGGGGCGCCGTGTATTGTGGGGTGGAGCGGCACGCCTGCCAGGCCCAAATGGGAACGTTACCAATGTCTTTCGCAATGTCATGAAGTGCCTGAGAATCAATGCCCGCATGAAAGGTTGTTCGCACTTCCCAGGGAATGGTGGAGGCTTTGAGCAAACCCAGGCTGGTACGGATACGCAACGCCATGTTTTTGGTTCCTGTGGCGGAATCCATACGCTGATCGAAAGGGGCTTTCACATCCATAGCGACGAAGTCTACCAAATTCTCGCTTAGCACGGTTTGGAGTACATTGGGGAGGGTTCCGTTGGTGTCGAGCTTGAGACAAAATTTTTCCTGGTGCAGCTCGCGCAGAACAGGAAGCAAACCCGCATGTAACGTCGGTTCTCCGCCGGTAATCACCACGGCATCAACCAGGTCGCGTCGAGCGAGCAAGCGCTCCCGCACAGTTGACCAATCCATTTTTTCCGCCTGAACGGGAATCAGATCAGCATTGTGACAAAAAGGGCAACGCAGATTGCAGCCCTGGGTAAACAGGACTGCAGCCTCGGTGCCTGGAAAATCGACCAAACTCAGGGGAAGAAACCCCGCGATCGGGAAAGGATACATCATTGCCTATCCAATTATAAAGGGTTCTGGGCGCAGTGCCTTTTCACTCCGCCTTCATCTCAAGGAGCTGCCTTGAGTCGATCACGCGGACGATCGTCACCGTTCCACCGTTGATTCGATATATCATCTGGAAGTTACCATGAATCAGCTCGCGATATTTTCTGATCCCCTCATCCAGAAGCTCTGGCACGAACCTCCCCCGCTCCGTAAATTCGCCAAGGGATTCCGCGCAATCTATCAGAGAATTGTAAGTCTCCTCTGCCGCACGTTGGCTTAGGGCCATAGAAGAATCAACGATGTTTTCAATATCCTCAGCCGACTTTGGGCTGAGCTGTACGCGAAAAGTCATGCTTTCCCTTTATTTTTTCGGAGTGCAGAAAGCGAGATCATTCTGCCGTTTACAACAGATTCCTCACCCTCAATGATTAGCTTCATCAGATTGACTTTTTTGAGCGTTGCTTCGTAGGTTTTAATGTCGTACATGACCCCGATCGCCCTACCGTTTTGAGTTATGATCTTCGGCCGTGATGTTTTATGAGCCTCCTCGAAGACCTCCGGGATCCGGCTCTTCACATTTGAAACCGTCTCGATGTCTTTCGCTATCGATATTTTCATAATGGACCTTGTTTTCGGATATACCTTATTCGGTACGTATTTAAAACGATGCGACTGGTGTCTTTTCAGAGGATTTTCTTGCCTTTGGAAATAGAAGAGGCCCATTTTTTGAACCCCAAAGATTGAAGAGAACGGCGCCCTTACTGCACCTTTGTAAGAGTCGCTCTCTAATTTTTTCCCTTTCCTCTTTTAGACTCCTCTAAAAATTCCCGCTCGAACCATTTCGGCAACGATTGTTCCACCCGACTTCAACCCAGGAACCCAGCCTCGGCTTACAGGTAGTAGGCTCCGGTCGTTTTGCCTGTTTTTCTTGGGCGGCGTCCATCTCGCTCGCAATGGCATCGAAGTCCAATTTTAGAGGCGTCCTTTTGATTTTTCACGCCATGGCTTCTTCTGCAGGTTCGGCAATTCGGAACATCTTGCGTTCGCGGAATTCCTCCTGTTTGCCTGCGTTGAAATTAGAGACTGGGCGCAAGTAACCGGTAACGCGACTCCAGACTTCAGCAGGTTTGCCACATTGTGGACAAATGTGCTGTTCTCCCTTTAGATACCCGTGCTCTTGACAGATCGAGAAGGTTGGGGTAAAACTTAGATAGGGAATCTGGTAGCGTTTGAAAAGCTTCTGCAAAAGGTGTTGCAGAACCGTTGGATCGTCAACGGATTCGCCCAGAAACAGGTGCTGCACGGTACCGCCAGTGTAAAGCGATTGCAGTTCCTCCTGATGGTCGAGCAAGGCAAAAACGTCGTCGGTGTAATGTACCGGAAGTTGAGTGGAATTGGTGTAATAAGGCGTTTTTTCCCCAGAAGTCTTCATCTTGGGATAGCGGGCCCGATCGATGCGTGCGAGTCGATGGGAAGCTCCTTCTGCCGGGGTTGCTTCCAAATTATAAACATGTCCAGTCTCTTCTTGGAAGGTTTTAAGGGTCTCTCGCATTAGATGCATCAAGCGTACCGCAAAAGCGCGATTTTCTTCGGACTCAATACCCTTGCCCGTAAAATTCAACATGGCCTCATGCATCCCCACGATACCGATGGTGCTAAAATGGTTATGCCAGTAATTTCCTGTGCGCTGATAGGCCTCACGAAGATAATTAGCACAATATGGATACAGACCACTCTGCGTATGTTGTTCAATAACCTTGCGCTTGATTTCCAGGGCAGTGCGACCGAGCTCCATCTGCTCCAAAAGCCGGAGGCGGAAATCCTCCTCGTCTTTGGCCAGATAGCCGATACGGGGCAGGTTAATCGTATAGACGCCCACCGAACCGGTGAGGGGGTTGCTGCCAAAGAGTCCACCGCCGCGCTTGCGCAACACGGTGGTATCCAGGCGCAGACGGCAACACATCGAAACAGCATCTTCTGGGGAAAGATCGCTGTTGACGTAATTGGCAAAATAGGGAATGCCATATTTCGCGGAGGTCGCTAGGAAAGCTTGTGCAGATGGATGACTCCAGTCGAAATCCTTGGACACGTTGATGGTCGGAATGGGGAAGGTAAAAACCCGTCCCTTGGCGTCTCCTTCCATCATACTATCGCAAAAGGCACGGTTGAGCAGGTCCATTTCCGCCTGGTACTCACCATAGGAGGTATCCTGCAATTTCCCGCCAATGATGACCGCTTGGTCGCGTAGGGCGGCAGGGGGTTGTAGGTCGAAGGTCAGATTAGAAAAAGGGCAGGAAAAGCCCACGCGCGTAGGCACGTTCAGATTGAAAATAAATTCCTGCATGCACTGGCGCACCTGCTTGTAGTCGAGGTGGTCATGGCGGATAAAGGGGCACAGTAGGTATCAAAGCTGCTCCAGGCCTGAGCTCCGGCACATTCGCCTTGAGTCGTAAAGGTGGAATTCACCACTTGGCCTAAGAAACTGCGCAAGTGCTTCGCTGGTAGGGATTCTACCTTGCCGGGAACGCCACCGAAGCCATGCATCAAAAGCTGCCGCAAATCCCAACCCGCACAATAAGGCCCAAGGAAACCCAGATCGTGGATATGGGCATTCCCTTCGACATGGGAACGCCGCACCGATTCCGGATAAACTTCATGAAGCCAGTAATGCCGAGTGAAACTCTCACGGACATAGTTATTCAATCCATTCACCGAACGCTGCTGGTTGGCGTTTTCCTTGGTCACCCAATCGCTTTCATTTAAATAACGAGAAAACATTTCGATCGTAGCACCAGCAAGGGCGTTGGTCTCGCGCGCCTGTTTGCGTTGTTCGCGATAAAGGATAAAGGCTTTGGCTGTGCGAGTCATCCCGTTACGAACCAGGACTTCCTCAATGCAATCCTGGATTTCCTCCACTTCAGGGATATGATCCACACCATTACGCTGAGATCGGGTTTCCATCAGGCTGACCGCCTGCCTCCCTAATCGTTCTGCCAGAGAAGGATCTGCATCCGTGGCCCGAAGAGCCTTGCGAATAGCCGTGTGTATTTTTGTTGCATCGAACGGTGCGAGATGTC
>DATIQS010000137.1:0-2529 GCA_035470605.1 Fibrobacteraceae bacterium | reverse complement strand
CCACAAAGGAAAAAAGCATGTGTTCAATTTATGTAATTTTCCGGGCGCAATGCCTTTGCTTCGCCCCTTGCGCTATCCTTTCAAAACCTCCGTTTCTAATTCCGCGGAGACCGCCTTCGTTTGCAGGAATGGCTGGATCATGGCCCTTCTTTTCCTTCTGTTATTCCTTTGCTCAGGAGGGTTTGCTATGGGGGGGGATTCTCTTCAGCAGGACTCTGTTTCTTCGAAACTAGTCCAGATGGATTCCATACCCCCAGAGTCCCCTCGGGATTCCTTGCGGGATTCGGCCGATTTCTCACAAGTAACCACGTCTTCGCGGCCTTTTTGGCTTGGGATACTTGCCTGGCCTTTTGAAAACATAGTGCAACCGACGTTCAACCTGCTTCTCTTCCCTGTTCGCCCCCCTTTAACATACGTCATTGAGCATAAGGTGATTGAACGTGGCATTCGTTTGATTACTTTGGGGGATCACAATCAGGTTATGTTATACCCGACTTTCAATTTGAAACCAGGGACGCAGTCTTCTTTGGGAATAACTTATCGGCATCGGGGGATTTTGGGGGATGTCCATAAGGATTATTGGGTTAATCAGTACAACACTTATATCAATGGGGATATGTACTTCCGCACAAAATACTCTCGGAATAAATTGTTTGGAACCGAATTGAAAGGATGGACCTCGATTCGCTTGCGATGGGACCGCGATGCAAGTTTCTGTGTGAGTCTTTATGATAACGAGTGCTATCAATATACGGATTCCAGTTGGGAATGGCGGAATGGAATCAGTAATCCCCTTATCGGGAACTGGGTTTGGGAAATGCAGGTTGGGGTAGATCACGAACGTTATGGTATGCCCACTACCGATGTGGACACCTTACCGACGAGTGTCGATTCGTTAAACCTTTTCAATCGTTATGATCATGGCTTTTATCAGCAATTTTGGCAGATCCCTTTGGGAATACAACTTACGTATAACACGAAAGATTTCGGCCACGCCCCCACGATGGGGCAGTATTTGCGACTTCAATGGCAGTACGTCCATGTCAGTTCCTACGATGATCCGACCCAACTCCAGCGTGTGGATAATGGGCTTGACCATGGTTATTATACATGGGACATGATTTATCAGAAATATTTGCTCATTGGGAAAAAACAATATTTCCTGACTCGAGCAGAGAACAAGGCCAACAAGCGCTATCTCAAAAGTATGAACCTGCAAAAAGCAATGGATTTGTTAGGGCCTGATCAATTGCGAGAAACCTTGCTTGAGCGCAAAGTTTTGGCATTGCAATTCCGAATGCGTCAAATGTGGGAAGTAGATGAAACCGCAGGCGCTCCGATTTCTGGTTTCTCCTTGCTGAGCACGGGGATGCCCTTGCGTGGCTATGAGCGTTCTTATGATGACTATAATGTATATGCGTTGAGTCTGGAATACCGTTGGCCAATTGTGGATCTGGTGGATGGTGTGGTCTTCGATGAATATGGTCTTTTCGGGCGATCCTGGAAATCTCCAGAATGGGATAATTTGCGGAATTCCTGGGGATTTGGCATTCGTGTACGTACTCCGAATCAGTTTTTGACGCGTTTTCAGATAGGTTTTCACGGTTTAGATGGCTTTATCATTATTTTGACCACGAGCGCGGAATTCAAATAACTTTGGTGAGTCAAAAATGACCGCTTTGGGTTGTTTTGTGACGGTCCACTTCCGTGGATTTCCCTTCCCCATAGGGGATAGCACCCGGCTAACTGGCGAAGCCCGAAGCCGTTGCTCGATCGGGTTCATCGACCGGTGAGCCGGTCGCTCCATCCCTGGGGCTTGGCTTCTCTTGGTTTTATGGTCACAAACCAATTTTTAGAGAAACCCCTAAGTCGGAATCCTCGCATTTTACTCTGCTTGCACCTGATTGCGTCCTGCGCGCTTGGCTTGATAAAGATGAACGTCAGCTAAGGAAATCAGGGCGTCCAGATCAGAGGACTGAGCGACCTGGGTGTGAGCCATGCCGATGGATACAGTCACCTGGATCAAATTTTCTTCCCAGACAAAGCGGTGCGATGCAACGGTTTGACGGGCTCGTTCCGCAAAAGCAAGGGCTTGAACGGGTTCAATGCCGGATAGCAGAAACACGAACTCTTCGCCCCCCCAGCGAGCCAGCAGGTCTTCTTCTCGTCGAATTTTTCCCAGTATATTGGCCACCTCCCTCAACACGAAGTCTCCGGCGGCATGGCCCCAGGTATCATTTACTTTTTTAAAAAAATCAACATCCAGAATGGCCGCGTGAACCCAACGATTGGCGCGCTTTGCCGCAGACCATTCCGCTCGGGCTCGTTCCAAAAAGAAGCGTCGATTGGGAACTCGTGTCAGAGCATCTGTGGTTGCCGCTTCATATAGGGCTTGTTCCCGTTCAATTTCGTAGGAATCCTTGAACTCTACCTTGAGAACGGTTTTTCCGATTTGTAACCTGTTTCCTGATTCCAATCCGATTTCTGAAATTTGTGTGCCGTCCACAAAGGTGCCATTGGTCGAAGATA
>DATIQS010000136.1:0-3519 GCA_035470605.1 Fibrobacteraceae bacterium | reverse complement strand
GGGCCGAAGAGGGCTCGCCCCGCGCAGGAAAGCGATGCTATTCCCCGGTACAAGCGGAAGCAGTATTCGCGACGTTGACCCAATAAATTTTAAGGCTATCAGTCAATCCAGCATCCGAAGAATCGCTGCCTAATTTGAACTCAACGCCCTGAATAGAATCCAGATAGTCGTCCGGATCGATTTTCGTTCCCCAACCGGTTTCCTGAATACCGGAAGAGAAAGCCTTGACCCAGGTTGTAACTGTTGTGGCCTTGGGCAAGCGCCAACCCGGTTTATTGTATTCCACGGCGACTTCGTTGTCATCAGAATAGCGCAAATTCAAACGGAGGGCTTGATTCGATGTATAGGAAAAACAAAGGTACTTGCCCGTCATTGCCGCATTGGCTGCCGGATCATAAAAGTTGAAGGCGACATCGACATAAGGATAACTGATCGCATCCCCTAGAATCATTGTGGCACAAAGCGATGCCCCATCACAATTATCCGTGATTTGTTTCCCGATCCAGTCGATATTCGTTCCTGGATCTTCAGGCACAATCGAGGAATTGCCACCGTCTCCCGAATCATCATAGGTATACCACCATCCATCATAATCTCCAGATAATAGTCCTGTCAGGTCTGTCGCTTTCCAAAAAGCGCTCGTATTGTAAGTAATGCCCCCAGTGCTAGAGGAAGACGCTCGAGACGAAGAGGATACAGTCGTGGCAGAGGAAATCAGAGTAACCGTACTAGAGGAAGACACACGAAACGAAGAGGAAATCAGGGTGACCGTGCTGGAAGAGGCCTGACTAGAAAACGCCTCTGCGGAGGAGGAGGACGTTTCCCAACTCACGTCAAAGGCAGCAGAGGATTTGGGCACATAGGTGCGGAAGGCTTTGTAGCGCGAGGTGTCCACACTCGGGGTGGAGGAGCGCACCAATTCAATGTCATCCAGATAGAAGGTCCCGCTACGTGCAGGATCAATGACTTCCGCGCCCTCGCTTACGGCGAACTGAAGTGCTGCGAACCGAGACAACGCATTATCCAGGGTGTAGGCGGGAGGATCCTCCGCCCAGCTCGGGTAATCGAAACTGGACAACGGGATTTCAAAAGAGCCCTGATAAATACTATCCCCACTGACTACATAACCCAGAGAATAGCCCTGATTGATGTAGTCGTTGAAATCTTCATAATTCGAGCCGATTTGCAGACGGATCCGGGTCGTTTTGTTCCCTTGCAGGGAATCGTCCCCCACGTAGTGAATACGGAAGCGAATGCTAGAAGCCTCGCGCGCATCCATGCCCCAGGCGCTATCAGACCAAGTCACATTGTCGGTAAAATAGAAGCCAACTCCGACGTTGGGGTACGAGTGGCCGTACAAATTCGCATCGAATTTCGCACTTTTTCCAGAAGAGGCCGTAAAAATGTCCGTGTGATCCGCGCGTTCAAAACCTCCGATCGTACTAGAATCATCAGCCCAGGTGAAGCCGCCACCAATAATTTTAGTGAAGGAAGACGTATCACTCCAGGTCATACCCCAGGCGCTATCGGATTGTTCAAAATCGAGTTTGCTACGCACCTGATACCAGTATTGAACCTTGGGGCCATAGCGATAAGACGTCGCCGCCTGCACCCAAAAAGACACGGTGCTGTCCACATAAAAACCCACATACTGCGAATCCAGCAAAGACATCTTGGACGAGTCCGTGCCCCAATAGACACTCGCACCAGAAGGCACACTCATCGAATCCTCGAAGGCGAATGGGTAACCACCGGCCTGATGATCCAGCGTCACCACGAAAGTGCTGTCATATTGAATCTCGTAATTCGTCCCCAGACTGTCCAAAGGATTATCCCAACTGGACTGAGGAACATCGGAACAGGAGAAAAAGAGACTCAAAAGGAGGGTGCAACACGAGGCCCAAGCTAAAGAATTTGTCTGCAATCGTGTATTCATGTTCTTTTCCCTCGTCCTAAAACACAAAGGTGAGTCCAAACCCAAGGACACCGAGGCCTGCGATAATAGAGCCGATGTTGCGCTGCGTTTTCGCGTCGTGCAGCATGTCCACCTCGTCGTCGTAGGTCGCCTTATAGGCCTCAAAGTTGCTCGTCGCGTTGTCGTAATCATCCAAAGCATCCTGAGCGTTCTCCTTATGCACCCGAACTTGCCAAGCTTGCCAAGCCGCATAAGCGCCTCCGCCGACAGCGACAGCCCCTGTAAGGACATGCCAAACCATTTTCCGACGAGACTTCTGGACAAGATTTAGACTATCCTGGAGATGTTTGAGACTGTCTTGCCACTGCTGGGAGTGAGTCAACACGATGCTCCTGGAAAGTTCCTTACCCACGTCCAAGGTCAAGGTTTCCTTCCAGGGGGTGTACCCTGGGCTCTCGACCCGCAACGTCAGTTGGCCTGGTTCCAACAAACGATGGCGCAACACCGTTTCCGGTTGATCCGACACGCCCAAAAAGACCTGAGCTTCCGCAGGGTATACAGAAAGATCCAGCAAGGCGCCCTGATGCAAAGTGCCGTTCCACGTACTGATTCCGTTCGTCTGAATGGCAATGGTATCTTCCTGAGGGAGATATCCCTCGAGTTCAACGCGTAACACGTGTTTCCCGGTCTTCAGGCTATCCAGCTTCAATGGGGCTTTCCCCATGGATCGACCATCCAAAGACACCGATGCACCGATGGGATTACTAAACACCTTCAGACTGCCGCGTTCGGTCTTTAAGGGGATATGCAGCTTCAGCAAATCGTCGGGAGACAGGGTGATGGAGGCCGATCCTGATTTTTCATCCAAGCGTGCCTCGACGGTATGTTTGCCTGCGGGAATCTTTTGCAAGGTCAGCGGAGTGACTCCCGCGACAGGTTGCCCATCCAGCAGAACGGTGGCTCCGGGCGTTTTCGTTTCAACGAAGAGGTCTCCCGTCCGTCCCTGGAGAGACGCCGCCTCCAACGTTTGGCCGCAAAGTTTTTTGGCCACCTTGGGGATCACTTCTGATAACAAACTGGAAATAGGACCCTGGTAGTCCTCATTCACCGTAAAAAGGACCTCACCCGTCGCCACATCTAACATGCGGGCACTGACGGTATAAACGTTTCCACCAAAAAGGCCCATAACGCCAACGATCATCCGATCCACACCCAACAATTGACCAATATGCACCTGACACTCACTGGAAGTACAGCCGGATTGCTGAAAGGATTGTTCCTGGAGAATGGCGTCCATCTGACTGCGTTCCATGACCCGAAACGTGCCGATATTGACGAGTTCACTGCGCAAGCGATCTGCAAGGATAGCCGCGTCGCTGGCTGGGACGCCCTTGTTCTCAAAATCGCCCACAGCGATGTTCAAGGGACTGCTAGAGGTCAACGGAGGCGGTTGTGTTTGTGCATTCAGAATGCAAACGAGGAGCAAAAATCCAACAATGCCGAGTCTATAAAATTGGGTCAAGAGCTACCTCCACAAGGGATGCTGCGGCAAGGCCGATTGAAAAACGATGTGACCCAAAAATAACCATTTGGCCAGGGGGAAA
>DATIQS010000135.1:0-3891 GCA_035470605.1 Fibrobacteraceae bacterium | reverse complement strand
CCGCGCGTTCAGCGGCAGCCTTGGTGTCCAGACCCGCGTCTTTGCTGGCTTGCACAGCAGTGATCAGATCTTGTTTGTTACTCATAGTGTACTCCTTGTTGTGTGGTTGTGTTACGAGCCAATGAGGGTATCTTAGTTTTTTTTTTACATCTCCGCAAGAGGGATTTGTGTAAAACAAAAGCCCAAATCCTTTGGGGGAGTAAGCATCTCTTCGCCGGCGGTATCCTTCCTGAACAGGAAAACCAGGGTGTTTTGTATGCTTATCTCATTGATTTTTCAGCGGTTGGCATGGGTATTCATTTCAGGAGGAAGCCTGCGGCGGCATGATTTTCCTTATGCTCCGCAAAATCAATATCGAAAAATAGTTGGGTTTCTACCTGCTCACCCATGTTAGGATAGCTGACATTAAAGAGATAGAGTAAACTGCCAAAAGGGCCAACCCCCGCCGAGCCTTCGTCGGTATAGGTAATCTTTTGGCCCCGAGGTCCCTGTAATTGATCCAGATAGGCCCGGGCTCCCTCCAAACCATCGCATTTAATCGGATTGGTCTGAGTTCCTAAAGGACCAGAACCGATGTTATCATTGGCGCGGCGATGTTCTTCTTGATCCGCCTGGAGCCGGGTGGCCTCGTCCATGCCGCCTTCGTTTCGAGTGTCATGCTTGGAACCTGCGCAGCCAAAGAGCAACAGGCCCATGGCCGCAAAGAACATGAGGGATGTCTTCATGGTGAATCTCCTTGTTGGGTGGATGATGCAGACGTAGATATCCTTTGAAGTAGTCGCCGGTAGTAGGCGAGAAAGAGACAGGTAAATGGAATGGCCACGATCAGTCCTAAAAGCCCTAGTAGGCTTCCCCAAATAGAAAGGGATAAGAGAATCATCACCGGGGAAAGGCCGCTGAAATCCCCCAGGATCCGAGGGACTAGGATGAAATCCTGAATCAATTGAGCGACCAAATAGACCAAAAGGACAAGCAGCATCGGTTGCCAGAATGGCCCCCCTTGATCCACAGACTGCAACAGAGCCAACAGGGCAGCCACGGGCAGGCTAATTGCTTGCAAATAAGGAACCATAGTCATGGCACCCACCAGCAATCCAAAAAGTATTCCCAAAGGAAGTCCAATCAAACTGAAACCGATAGCGAAAAGCCCCCCGAGGATCAGGGAGACAAGCGCCTGAGCCCGAAAATAGCCGCTCATATAATGATCGAACAGTTGAAGGAAGGCAAAGGTTTCCTCGTAATAAGGCGCTGGGAGCAATTTCGAAAAATCATTCCGAAGGCGCTGATAGTCTAACAGCATGAAAAAAAGATACATGAAGACCAACGAAAACCCGAGAAGCCCCACCAGACTACGCAATGTCCCCGAAAGCAGAGAAAACGCGTTGGGGGCGATGTGGGATACGGCAGTTCCTAACAAATGCCAGATATCCTGATTTCGCAACAGAGCCGCAACCTGATCCTGCTGTAGGGCAGAACGAAGCCAATCAGAAATCACAGGGGAAATCCGTTGGGAAATCATTTGTGTGAACCCAGCATCTTCAGCCGCTCGTTGTAAAAGAGTCGCCGCATGGGTCGCTTGAGCTTTGATCGGAGCGACGAGCAGAATCAGCCCGCCTCCCAACAGGAGAATCCCGGCCAGCAGGACCAAAATCACAGCAAACAGACGAGAACGCAGTTTATGCTGCAGCAGATTCACTAAGGGATTCAGAATATAAGCCAGCAGGAAAGCCAAACCAAAAGGAATTAGTGCATCGGAAAGGCGAGCCACAAGCGCAACCAGCCCGGCAATCACGGCAATCCCCAACAGCAAGCGAAAAATGCGGTCCACGGTCCAAGGAGTCTGGAAAAGCATGAGGAAAACATAATCCGAAATGGAGCGAAGGACCACCCCTATCCGCTCAATCTCTTTGTCATAAAGCCCACTTTGTAAATTAGAAGCATGCGAATCTCATTTTTGGTCATCGGAGTCATCTGGGCTTTTGCTGGCGGAGCCGAATTGCCTCCTCCTGTGCGTCATCAGGGCATGTGCGATGCTTCTGCCGGAGTTCCTGCGGGAGCGGATCTTTTCTGGGTCGCCAATGACGAGGATAATATTCTACGCCTGTATTCCGCCTCCTCGCCCGGGGAACCAGTGCAGACCTATAATCTAACGCCCTTTCTGCAGACAACGAACAAGCATTCGGAAGTTGATTTAGAGGGTGCGACGCAAATCGGAAACCGGACCTACTGGATCGCCTCCCATGGGAACAACAAAAATGGGAAATATCGGCCCAACCGACATGTGCTTTTTGCTCTAGAAATGGCATCAACGGCAAGCAAGCTTCCGGGGCTTCGCCCTGTTGGCCTGCCTTATAGGAACCTCCTAGAGTCTCTGACCAACGCCTCTTCTTTTCAACGGATCGGATTTCGCGAGGCTTCGCAACGTGCGCCGGAGGCCTTTGGAGGCCTGAATATTGAAGGTTTATCTGCAACTCCAGAAGGACATCTGCTCATCGGATTCCGTAACCCTCTGCCGCAAAACAACGCCTTGGTCGTGGATCTGCAAAATCCCGAGGCAGTCCTTCTTCAAAGCAAGAAACCTCGTTTCGGACAACCAATCCTCCTAAATCTGGGAGGACGGGGAATCCGCAGCATGGAATACATTCAAAAAATAAAGGCCTATCTCATCATTGCGGGCCCAGTCGCCGACAAGGGGACTTTTCGCCTCTTCCGATGGTCCGGTAAAACAGATCAAGCCCCTGTGGACTTGGGATCTCTGGAGGGTTTAGGCACACACCCAGAGGGTTTGTTACAAATTCCGGGTGATCCCTCTCATCTGCTGATCCTGGGCGATGGCGGCTCCGATCGTATCCAAGGAGTAGCCTGCAAAGAGGCGCCTCCAGCGCAACAACGATTCTTTGGCTTTCAAATCCCGATACCGAAGTAAAGGGGAGCTCCATCCAAACTTAGGCTTCCACCACCTGGTAGGCCTTCCCATCAGGGGTACGATTTAACAGGCCATGATCCACCAATTCACGGCGAAGCATGGGGTGATCATTGAATTTGTGCCATTTTTTCAGAATGGCATTGATTTCCATTTCCGTATATGTTTTCCCTGCCCCAAATTTGGTCAATAGATACTTGAGAACCTCTTGACGCTCTTCCGGTTTTTTGGGCCACCGCAACAGAAGTCCTTCCTGATCGAGTAGTTTCGCCAAAACGTCCATGTTGTACTCCTTGTTCATAACGCCCCCCAAAATAGCAGGAAACCGTCCGAAGGGCCAGTCTACAAATTTCTGGAAAACACATTTTGGCAAATTGAGGGGAATAAGCTAATTTATGCCCCCTATTCTAGAGGATTTGATCTATGAAAAATGGCATTGGGACCCGTGGTATTCTCATTTTCGTTGTGCTGGCACTAGCGCTCTGGAGCGTCCGGCCTTCCATTCAACTGCATCGCCTATCCGGTGAGACGAAGCAGACCTTCATGAAACAGAATCCCAAGGTGGTGGCCAAAGCCATTAACTTCGGCCTGGACCTCGCAGGAGGAACGAATATCGTTGTCGAAATCGACAAGACCGGACTCAAACCCGATGATGCCGCAGATGTGCAACAGCGCTCTTTGGAAATTATTCGTAACCGCGTGGACCAATTTGGCCTTTCCGAACCAGTGATTACCCCTTCGGGAGATGATCGAGTCGTTGCAGAACTCGCTGGGGTAGATGCCGATCAGGCAAAAGGCTTGATCGGAGAAACAGCTTTGCTTGAGTTCAAATTAGTTGTGAAACAAGATCGCTTTGTGCAAGTCCTCAATCAAATTGATGAATACCTGAAGCGCAAATCTGGAGCAGTCTCTGGCGATACCACACTGATGGCGAACACAGACAGTACAGCTCAACCGTCTGCCGAGTC
>DATIQS010000134.1:0-10142 GCA_035470605.1 Fibrobacteraceae bacterium | reverse complement strand
AACAACGTTGCCTTGACATTCAAGGTGTCAAAAGCGGTTTCTACCAAAAAAATATCGGCGCCACCGGCGTGTAACCCGCGGATCTGCTCCAAATAAGCCTCAATCAATTGCTGGAAGGTCACGGCACGGAAGGCCGGATCGCTCACGTCGGGAGACATGGAAGCTGTGCGGGAGGTCGGTCCCATGGAACCAACGCAAAAGCAACGACGCGAATCGCTCTCCTGGTTCTACGCGCGGATTGCATCACAGACCAATTGAGCGGCCGCCCGATTCATACGGAAGACCTCGCCTTCCAGCCCATATTCAGCCTGAGAAATCGACGTACTATTAAAAGTACAAGTCTCAATGAGATCGGCACCGGCTTCCAGATAAGCGCGGTGAATGCCCCCGATTACATCGGGTCGAGTCAGCACCAGCACATCGTTATCCCCTTTCAGGTCACGAGGGTGATGACAGAAATCCTTACCACGGAAATCGGCTTCCTGCAGATTATGCCTCTGAATTTGGGTGCCCATAGCCCCATCGAGAATCAATACGCGCTGTTGCGCTAGTTCTTCGAGAGCGAGATAGGACGCCGATTTTTTCTGCTGCATAACATCTCCGTTTTTCAAAATCTAGAAATTATGCGGATATGAGCATGGTCGCATTATATTGCCAAGAAACTACGAAAACAACAGTTCTTTCAGCCGTATCTGGAATAATGAATATATTTGCGCCGTCAAGTAACGGAAGACGGTGTGAATCCGTCGCAGACGCGCTGCTGTAATCAGCATAAACCCGGAGAGCCACTGTGCAAGCGGGAAGGTTCTCCCTGAAGGGGCTGAAAGCCAGAAGACGACTTGATATTTAATACCGAGAGGCCGCGATATGCCATCGTCAACGATTACTCATACCTTGGGAGTGCCCCGCATAGGCGCACACCGAGAACTCAAAAAAGCCACCGAGTCCTACTGGGTCGGCTCTATTACTCAAAACCAACTGGAGGATGCGGCTCGGCAGATCCGTCAAGAAATGTGGAAAAGCCAATATTCTGCAGGCGTAGACAGGGTCACAACAAACGACTTCAGTTTTTATGACCGTATGCTGGACATGAGTTGCTTGCTAGGCGCAATCCCAACACGTTTCCGGCATTTGGAAAACGATCCATTGGCATTGCAATTCGCAATGGCCCGCGGAATTCCAGCACCCGAAGGCCAAGCCTCCGTTCCCGCCTGCGAGATGACCAAATGGTTTGACACCAACTACCACTACATCGTCCCAGAGCTCGATGAACAAACAACCTTTTCTCTCCATGGCGACAAGCCTTGGGCTGAATTCAGCGAAGCCAAAGAGGCCGGTTTCCACTCCAAACCCGTGTTAGTCGGTCCCTTAACATTTCTGGCACTGTCGAAACCATCGGCGGAGGCCAGTCTGAATTTTCAACCAACCCAACTGATGGAACGGATCGTTCCTGTCTACACCCGCATCCTGGAACGCCTGTGTGAAGCCGGCGCAGAGTGGATTGAAATGGATGAGCCTGCGTTCAGCCTGGACCTGGATCCTACGCTTTTGACTCAAGCGAGCAAGGCCTACCAGACGCTAGCAACCGCAGTTCCCCAGGCGCGTCTACTGGTCGCCAATTATTTCGGAAATCTTGGCGCTTCGTTACAGGTGTTTACGTCTCTGCCAGTCCATGGATTACATATTGACCTGACACGGGCTCCAAACGAATTTCAAGCGGTGCTGGATGAAGTAAAGCCCTCCAGCAAAATTTTATCCCTAGGGCTGGTGGATGGACGCAATATTTGGCGTTGTGACTACGGTGAATTATTGCCGTTGCTGAATTCCGCCCTGCACGCTTTGGGCATGGAACGCCTTTGGCTGGCTCCATCCTGCTCGTTGCAGCATGTGCCCTGGAGCCTGCGAAACGAAGACCGCATGGATCTGGAATTGCGTTCCTGGCTCGCGTTTGCTGAGGAAAAAATGCGTGAAGTGGCTTTTTTACGCGACTGGTTGGAAGGGCGACACTCCCTAGAAGAATTGAAGGCCAATCAGGAAGCGATTCAAGCGCGTCAACAAAGTCCCCGCATCCATAACGCGAAGGTCCAGGAGCGGTTACGCCTGATTCAACCCAAGGATTTGCAGCGGATCTCCCCTTACCCTACCCGGAAAGGGCAGCAACAGAAACGGATGCAACTGCCTGTTTTGCCCACCACCACCATCGGTTCCTTTCCCCAGACAACCGAGGTGCGTAATCGTCGTTCCCGCTGGAAGAAAGGCGAAATTTCCCTCGCTGACTATGAAGAATTCCTCCGACAGGAAATTGCCAAATGTGTGCGCTTCCAGGAAGAGGCTGGCCTGGACATGCTGGTGCATGGAGAATTTGAGCGCAATGACATGGTGGAATACTTTGGAGAGCAGCTGAATGGGTTCGCTTTCACCCAAAACGGGTGGGTGCAGAGCTATGGAACCCGCTGTGTCAAGCCACCATTGATCTATGGCGATGTTTCTCGACCGCGCAGCATGACCACCCGTTGGTCCAGCTATGCGCAAAGTCTGACGTCCAAACCGATGAAGGGAATGCTTACAGGCCCCATCACCATGTTGCAATGGAGCTTTGTACGCGATGATCAGCCCCGCAAAGAAACAGCATTCCAAATCGCTTTGGCGCTGCGAGACGAATGCCTGGATTTGGAGCAAACGGGTTTGCCCGCCATTCAGGTCGATGAACCGGCCCTGCGTGAAGGCTTACCCTTGCGACATCAGGACTGGGAGTCCTTTCTACAATGGGCTGTAGACGCGTTCCGGCTCTGCACATCCGGGGTTCAAGACCAGACTCAAATCCACACGCATATGTGTTACGCAGAATTTGGGGACATCCTAGATGCCATCACCCGCATGGACGCCGATGTGATCACGTTGGAGGCAGCCCGTTCTGGTCAGGAACTTCTGGGACAATTCGCCCAAAAGGGTTACCCCAACGGAATCGGACCGGGCATCTATGACATCCATTCTCCCCGCATCCCAACTGTCGCCGAAATGGCGGATGCCCTAGCCTTAGCGTCGCGTATCTTTGCTCGGGACAATCTATGGGCAAATCCCGACTGCGGCCTCAAAACCCGTGGTTGGAAAGAGGTCACACCCTCCCTACGTAACCTGGTGGAGGCGGCGCGACAAGTCCGTCAATCTTTTATGCCCCAATCCGTCTAAAGTGTTTCAAGGAGAACCTTCATGAATTGGATCCGTGAACTCATCTATCAAGATTCCGTAGCTCATACCCTCATTTTGCTGAGTTGCGCGGTCTTTCCAGGCATCTGGCTCGGCAATCGCTCATTTCTTGGTATAAAACTAGGGATCGCCGGGGTGCTATTTTCTGGATTGGCGGTCGGCGCCACGGGATTGCCCCTGAACCCCCAGGTTCTGCACTTTGTGCGGGAATTTGGATTGATTCTCTTTGTTTTCGCCGTCGGTTTACAGGTAGGACCAGGCTTTTTCGCCAATTTTCGCGATCAGGGCCTGCGTCTGAACTTGTATGCGACCACCATCGTATTGCTCGGTGTCGCCATCGCCGCTGTGGAAAAATTCGCCCTAGGCATTCCGGTGGAGGCCATGGTGGGTGTTTTATCTGGAGCCGTGACCAACACGCCAGGGCTTGGAGCCGCGCAACAAAGTCTACACGATCTTCCCGGCCTGGGGGACACGGCAGGCGCAGTTTCTGGAACTGGCTATGCGGTGGCCTACCCCTTTGGTATCTTCGGAATCATTCTGACCATGTTGCTGGTTCGCTGGATTTTCCGGGTGCGCATTGAGGACGAAGCCAAGCGCTTTGAGCTGGAACGCCAACAAGGACTGGACATTCCCAAGACCTTCACCGTGCAGTTGCGCAACCCCCTGTTGCAGGGCAAGACCCTGGCCGAGCTGATCAAACTGCTGGATGATTCCATCGTGGTGAGCCGCCTAGGACACCAAGGGCACATTCACACTCCTCTGGACACGGACACATTGGAAACCAACGACCTGTTGCAGATCGTCTGTAGCCGCAATGACCTGAACAAGGTCACCAGCCTGGTGGGCAGTACATCCGATCAGGACCTGCGCCAGCAACCTTCGGGCATTGCCGTACGCCAGATTCTGGTCAGCCGTCCCCAGGTCTCCCGGCAAAATTTGGAACATTTGCGCGCCCAGGAACGCCTCGGAGTCCGCATCACACGAGTATTGCGTTCTGGCATCGAATTCGTTCCAGACCGAGATACGCATCTGCACGTCGGCGATCAGATCACCGCCGTAGGACCGCAGGATGGACTGAAAAGCCTATCCCAAGAATTCGGTGATTCCCGCAGCAGCCTGGAGCATCCCAACCTCCTCCCTGTTTTCCTGGGCATCTTGTGCGGCGTCCTGCTCGGCTCCATCCCCATCGCCATTCCTGGACTTCCGGCTCCGGTCAAACTTGGTCTGGCGGGTGGTCCTCTTGTGGTGGCCTTGCTGATGGGCTTCAAACGCAGGCTGGGTCCGGTGCAGTTCTACCTTCCCAGCGGAGGGGGACAATTTATGCGCGAAATCGGCATTCTGCTCTTTTTGGCGGCAGTAGGCCTGGGTTCTGGTCCCAGTTTCGTGCAGGCTTTGGGCGAGGGTTCTGGTTGGTTTTGGATGGCTTCGGGTGTCGCCATCACCCTGCTTCCCTTGCTGCTTGTGGGTCTCTGGGCTCGTTGGCGGGGGTGCAATTATCTAACCCTGTCTGGAATGCTGGCGGGCTCCATGACCGACCCCCCGGCCTTGGGCTATGCCAATTCGTTATCTGGAAGCCCGGCACAGTCCGTCGCTTACGCCAGCGTGTATCCTGTCACCATGTTCTTGCGCGTCGTCACGGCCCAGCTATTCGTGATCCTGTTGTCCTGACTCGACACGTCAAAAATTCGTTAACTGAGGTGCTATGAACGAGAATTCTTCCATTTCCGAATTGATGTCACATTTCGCAGGACTTAACATCCAGGAAATGACACTGCGCCAGGGTGACCTGGAACTTCATCTGCGCAAGCCCGACCCCCAATGGGCAGGAAATTCGCAGTCGGGGACCATCTCCCCTGTCACACCGGCGACGCAGCAATCCACGCTAGACTCCTCTGCCCCTCCTCCAGAGAAGTCTGCTGTTCCAGCGGCGTTGGATGATGCCGCCCTGTACACGGTAACCAGTCCACTCGTGGGCACATTCTATGCGGCCCAAGCGCCAGGTCAGCCCGACTTTGTTCATGTCGGCGACCGTGTGACCAAGGGCAAACCGCTATGTATCGTCGAAGCGATGAAGGTCATGAACACCATTGAGGCGGATGTGGACGGAGAAATCGCCGAGGTCCTAACGAAATCGGGATCCTTGGTGGAATACGGCACCCCACTCTTCCGCATCAAGGTCTAAAATGTTTCAGCGCATCCTCATCGCCAACCGGGGAGAAATCGCAGTACGGGTCATCCGCGCCTGCCATGAATTGGGCATCGAGGCGGTCGCGGTGTATTCCGATGCAGACCGAGACGCTCTTCATGTCCACATGGCCGACCACGCTGTCTGCATCGGGCCTGCGCAGGCAGCCCAAAGCTACCTGGTACAGAATCAGATCCTGGCGGCAGCCTTGCAGACAAAATCCGAAGCGATCCACCCCGGCTTTGGTTTCCTGTCCGAGAATGCGGAGTTCGCACGCATCTGCGAAGAAATCGGCATCCAGTTCATCGGGCCCAGCGCAGAAGCCATCCGCAAACTGGGGCACAAGACAACCGCAAAACAATTGATGAAAGAAAACGGTGTGCCAGTGGTGCCTGGTCCCGCAGGAGCCTTTCGCGATCCAACGGAAGCTTTGGAGGCCTCCCGGTCTATCGGATTCCCCTTGATTCTCAAAGCCGCTTCTGGCGGTGGCGGACGAGGAATTCGTGTGGCGCAGAAACTGGAGGACTTCATGCCGCTGTTCCTGGAGGCGTCCCAGGAGGCGAAGAACGCCTTTGGCGACCCGGACATGTACATCGAGAAATTCCTTGTCCATCCAAAGCACATCGAGTTCCAGCTCATCGCGGATCAGCACGGCCACTGCGTATCTCTGGGGGAACGCGACTGCAGCTCGCAGCGCCGAAAGCAAAAGATCGTGGAGGAATCCCCTTCGCCGGTGATCCGTCCCGAAGAACGATCCCGCATGGGAGAAATCCTAAGCCTGGCGTTTCTCAAAGTCGGTTACCACAATGCCGGCACGGTGGAATTTCTGTACGAGAACGGGGAATTCTATTTCATGGAAGTGAACACCCGCATCCAGGTGGAGCATCCAGTCACGGAAATGGTGAACGGCATCGACCTGATACGCGAACAAATCCGCGTGGCGGCGGGCGAACCTCTGTCTTTTTCCCAGGCGGATGTGCACCCTCAGGGCTGGGCCATTGAGGCGCGCATCAACGCCGAAGATCCCTCGAAAAATTTTCTTCCCTCTGCTGGGCGCATCACAAATCTGCGGTTCCCAGGAGGCGCGGGCGTCCGGGTGGATTCCGCCATGTTTTCTGGTGCGCAAATCCCCCCCTACTACGATTCCATGGTGGCCAAGATCATCGCTTGGGACCACACGCGGGAACGAGCGGTGGCGCGACTGATGCGCGCAGTGCATGAGCTGGAAATCGCTGGCGTCAAAACCAATCGTGAATTTGTGCTGAAACTTTTAAGTTCTCGGGAGTTCCTGGAAGGCCACTACTCCATCGATTGGGTGGAGAAAAGCCTGCTCGCCCAAGGAGAGACGTCCTAATGCGTCTCCCCCAATTGATCCAGAAACTCCTCCTGGGAAAAAAGAAACCCCAAGTGCCCCGGGAAATTACTCTGCCGGACAATCTCTTCGTACAGTGTCCTCAATGCAAAGCAACCCTCTATCGTCGACGTTTGTCCGCCCATGCTGATGTCTGTCCCGAATGCGGACATCACTTTGTGCTCAGCGTGGCTCAATGGATTGCCTTGTTAACAGATCGGAAATCTTGGCGACCGTTGTTCGCTGACCTGCGCCCAGTGGACCCCCTATCCTTTCCACACTATGCAGACAAGCTCAAATTGCTCATGGCAAACGAAAAGGAGGAATCGGTTTCTACTGGGCATTGCCGGATCCAGGGCATTCCTCTCCTGGTGGGCGTTATGAATCCAAACTTCCTCATGGGGTCCCTGGGCGGCGTGGCCGGTGAAAAATTGACGCGTCTTTTTGAGCTAGCCACCGCAGAGCGAAAACCAGTACTCTTGGTGGTGCGCTCCGGTGGCGCCCGCATGCAGGAAGGGGTGCTCTCCCTAATGCAGATGGCCAAGGTGTCTGCAGCCATCCGCCGTTTTTCCGATGCCGGGCTTCTCTACATCGCCCTGCTTACCCACCCCACCACGGGCGGAGTCTCCGCGAGTTTTGCCATGCTGGGAGACATCATCCTGGCGGAGCCGGGCGCACTGATCGGTTTCGCTGGGCCTCGCGTCATTGAGCAAACCATTCGCCAGAAATTGCCCGAGGGGTTCCAAAAGTCGGAGTTTGTTTTGGAAAAGGGCTTTTTGGACGCCATTGTCCCTCGTCACGAACTGCGATCAACCCTGGCCCACCTTCTGGAATTGCACACCTTCCATGCGCCTCCCGAGTCCTCATCGAAAGGCACGTCTTCTCAAGTGAACTTTATTCACAGGGTCAAAAAATGGCTGCAACGCCTTTGAATAACACGGATTCGCATCGCGCCTGGAATCGCCTGCAGTTGGCGCGCCATCCAGAACGTCCCAAACCCCAGGACATTCTACCTCAATTGGTAGAGGGTTTTTTGGAAATGCACGGCGACCGCGCTTACGGGGATGATGCCACGATTTTCGGAGGCGTCGGAGCTTTTCAGGGCTTACCCGTAACCAGCGTCGCTATTCGACGGGGCAAAGATTTGCAAACCAATCTGCAATATCGTTTTGGTATGCCTCAGCCTGAGGGATACCGCAAGGCCCTACGTCTGGTGCGCCAAGCGGAAAAATTTCACCGGCCCGTGCTGTTTTTGATCGACACCCCAGGCGCCTATCCGGGCCTGGACTCCGAGGAAAGGGGAATATCCTCCGCCATCGCCGAAAATTTATACGAATTCATCGGCATCCAAACCCCCATGATCGCAGTTGTGACTGGCGAAGGAGGCTCTGGCGGCGCGTTGGCTCTTATGGTGGCGGATCGCATTTGCATGATGGAAAATGCAGCGCTCTCTGTCATCAGCCCAGAGGGATGCGCCAGCATCCTGCTCAAGGATTCCAGCCAGGCGCCCCAGGCAGCAGCGAGTCTCGGCATCGACTCCGACGCTCTATTTGCATTGGGAATTATCGACCGGATCATCCCAGAGGGGACGGAGGGTTTCCATGTCCAACCAAATTTGGGAATAGAAGCCTTGCGTCTGGCTCTCCGAGAGGAGCTGGAGGCTTTGCGAGGCATTCCCATTTTGGAAATCGTCGAACAGCGCTACCAAAAGTTTCGCAAAATGGGACGTTGGACGACGGATCCACAAAAAAGCCAGCCTTAAACTCAAGGCCCACCTCATTCATGGAGCTTTTTATTTTTGTTCCATGAATTTTTCAACAATTTCCGATCATGTTACTCTTGGCAAACGCCTCTCCCCCGAAGAAGCTCTTTGGTTATTCCGCAATGCGCCCTCTACGGATCTATTTCAACTGGCCGACCAAGCCAAACGTAAACGCCATGGCGATGCCGTTTATTGGGTGAACAACAGGCAAATCAACTACACCAATGTGTGTGTGCTGCATTGTAGTTTCTGTGCCTTCTCCAAAATCAAAAAAGACAGTCCCACGGCCTACGACTGGAGTCTGACGCAGATCCAGGATAAAGCTCGTGAGGCGGTACAACGTGGCGCCCGAGAACTCCATATCGTCGGGGGCCTACACCCCGACCATGGTTTTGACTATTACTTGGATATGGTGCGCAATCTGCACCAGGAATTTCCCCAAGTGGGCATTAAAGCGTTCACTGCCGTAGAAATCCAGCACTTTGCCAAATTGCACCAGCGCCCCGCAAAAGATATTCTACAGGAACTTCAGAGCGCAGGGTTGCGGGCATTGCCTGGCGGCGGTGCGGAAATTCTGGTACAAAGTGTTCGCGACGAAATCTGCGGTCCCAAGGAAACCGGGGAGGAATGGTTGGAAACACACCGCGTGGCGCACCATCTGGGCATTCCCACCAATGCCACCATGCTTTTCGGACATATCGAATCACTGGAACACCGCGTAGCGCACATGGCCATGCTTCGCCAATTACAAGACGATGCGCCTGGATTTTTTGCCTTCATTCCCTTGGTGTTCCATCCTGAAAACAACGCGCTAGGCCGCAGAATCGGCCAAAAGGCTCCGCCGGAAGATCGACTACGCACGATCGCTGTATCACGCCTATTTCTGGATAATTTTCCCCACATCAAAGCCTACTGGGTGCAACTAGGGCTCGACATAGCACGCCAGGCTTTACATGCAGGCGCAAGCGACCTCGATGGCACCATCATCGAAGAAAAAATTACTTACGCCGCAGGTTCTGAAGAGGGGCAGGGTCTCAGCGCGACCGCCATGCGCCAGCTAATCGAAGAAGAAGGGCTCCGTCCCGTAGAACGCGATGCCTTGTATCGGGAGTATTAAGGGCACCTCTAAAAATTTCCGTTTGGCTCATTCCGGCTACGATTGCGCTCTCCTGCGTACTCGTATATATGCCAATAGCAGCTAAACTGAACTGGCATATCAGAACGGAGATATCCTCCAACTGACCGGCTGTAGCCCACGGTCACTACGTTCCGCTACACAGGCCTACTTAGATATGTCTCCGGCCGATGTGCATACTGTTGGCAAAAGAGACCTACGAAATGCTATGCTCAGCTCAATGGCTTCAAGCTTTGCTTGCTAGCCGGGTACGATGCCCTATGTATACTGCGCGTAGGCGAGCCGCCCCGATCAACTCTAGGATAAACTATCCCCAAATTTATGAAGACCAATTCACTTCAGCGTATCCACCCTGAATGGCCGGGCCTTGTCCATCCAAAACCTCACGAACTTTGGAAATAAACTCCATCGGCGTAAACGGCTTAGCCAGGGTGTGCCGGGCCCCAAGGATCGTGGCCAGTTCCAAATAATATTCCGGCTCGATACGATCCCCACCAGACAT
>DATIQS010000133.1:0-4020 GCA_035470605.1 Fibrobacteraceae bacterium | reverse complement strand
TATTGCAACAGAGTACGCAATAAACGCGCGTGTCGATGGCTTTCCCTGGACCAATTAAAGGTTCCCACCACCCTGGAGACTTGTCCTCCAGGGAATGGTAACCCGCAGCATGAGCATCCGCTGTCAAAGGAGAGCACACCAAGATGACATTGTCGCGCAGTGGTGACATCGTCCCATACATTTCATAACGGATCGTTAATTCGGGCAAACTGGCACCGCTTTTGAGCGGCCAACCCTCTGGTCCAACTGAAACCTGGAAGTCCAGGGGCGAAACCAAACCAACACTATTCTGAGGAATCCTGTTCATTTTTGTGGGAAAATTATAAAAAGCCTACGCAAGACGAAAGGAAAAACAAATCCGCGTGTTTCCCATCCACGGGAAACGAAAAATTACCCGGCTTCAGAAGCGCATCACAAGGCAGGTGATATCATCCACTTGGGCGGAGCCTCGACGGAACAAATCCAATGCATCCATCAGCGCCTTGCGCACCACCTCCGCAGAAGTCCCCTGGTGCTGTTCCAGAAAGGCCTTCAGGCGTCCGAGGCCAAACATCTCCCCCTCAGGATTACGAGCCTCAATCACACCGTCGGTATACAGCATCACCGTATCTCCCGGAGATACCGCCAGGGCGCGCTCCCGCACAATCGCGGAATTATCCTCGGTCATTCCCAACGCAATTCCACCGGAGCGGAAACAGTCCAAGTGATTTTCCTTAGCGCGGAAATGCAAAATATGTTCATGACCGCAAGAGGAATATTTAAGAGTCCTGGTCTGGCAGTTCCACTCAAAGAGAAGAAAGGTGATGAACATAGAGGATGTAATCTTCTGCGCTAAGCTGGTGTTAATATCCACCAAAAGATCCCGGGTGTTTGAAAAATAGCGATACTGAGAATGCAGTAGAGCCTGCAAGATGGTCATGAGCATTCCTGCGGGAACCCCTTTCCCAGAGACATCGCCAATGGCGATTCCCAAACGACCATCGCCCACGTCGATAAAGTCGTAATAGTCTCCGCCGATTTCCTTGGCGGGAACCATGGACCCCGCTAACTCAATTCCTGGAACCGACGGGATGGTACGGGGCAAAAGATCGTACTGGATTCGCTGCCCCAGCATCAGCTCGTTCTGCACCCGTTCGCGCTCGGCTCGATCCCGTAACATGCGCTCGGCATTGATCATCAACGTCGCGTAATGAGCAAAGGTGTAAGCAAGATAGGCATCGCTTTCCGTGAAATACCGCTCATACAGCTTGTTCTGTAACACCAAAACACCCAACAATTCGTGTTCAAGCATCAACGGAGTCAGAATCAAGCTCTGAATGTTATTATCGCGTCCCAATTTCTGGATGCGAAGATCCTGACTGGCATATGGTAAATGAATTGGCTTGTGTCCATGACCGCACTCCCAGACTAAATTGTCTGGAGTTGAAATCACAATGCTCATCACCAGCTCATGCAAGGCGCGTTCCCGCATGAAGGTATGCTCCACGCTATGGGTCAGAGGGAAGAAGAGGCCATAAACCTGTCCAACACGGAAAACCTTTGCCTCCGCATCCCAAAGATAAACAGCTCCGGCCTTGACTTCCAAAGAGCCACATAGGCCTTGTAAGTATGCGGACAAGGATTGCTGAAAATTTCCTACGTCCTGGATTACAGTGCTCAGGGTCTCTGAAATATGACTAATGACTCGCTTCTCATTTTCCTGGGCGCGACGCTGTTCCGCTAGATATCCCAACTGCATTCGCACGCGGCTCATCCAGACATAGGCCAAATGTGCCAGAAAGAACACGCGAAAAAATGGAAGAGGAACCAACATCACCGCCATCCAGATAAACAAGGTTACTCGATGCCGAATTCGCGGACGAATCGTCCAGTGAGCATAGGCACCGACCAACTTGGCTCCCGCAATCAATGCCGCTAAAACAGAGAAATAGCCGGATATAGGGAAAAAAATGGTCACGAGCTGAACCAAAGCGTTTCCCCCCAGCCAGGGAGAAATCTTTCGAGCGAAATACAGATGACGGAGATGGTCTTCCGCCCCCCCCCCTTCTGCCAACAAGACGCAGTAGAGGAAACCCGCACAAAAAAACGGATCCAACGCACGGCTCAATTCTAACCAAGGCCCATGAGCGTAAAGGGTAAAAGCTAAAAGCCACTGCCAAAACACAAAAGACCAGGCAAAATACCGAAAAGTACGCCAAGCAAATTGATTTTCTTGTCCAGGAAGACGGGACAAGAAAAAAACAGCAACAAGCGGGATTGCTGCCAATAGGGGAAAAATCAGAATAAATGCGTCAGCGACCACAGACGGATTCAATATACATATCCATTGCGGTCGTTCTGAAAAATTTAGCGAACGGCAGCAGAGTCATTCTGCAGTAGATTCTGCCAATCAGCAGAATTCCGAATATAAGCTGCAGGAACAAAAGCGCCTGGAATAGAGACAACTCGATCCGGCAGCACGAGTTCTAGGCGATCCTGGAAGAAATAACGGCGCACCTCTCTAGAATTCGTACGCGTATCGGTCAGCCAATTGCGATAATAAAGGCGGAGCCATCCGTCCAGAGTCGCCTGAGCATGATCAGAGGGCCAAGAACTACGCCGCGGGCGAAGAGAGGACTTCAACGTTGCGCTTTTACGGGTTGGTTTCAGGAGAATCTCTAAAGCCACGGATTCGTCAAAGGAACAAGGCAACACCCCTTCAAAACCGAAATCAAAATCATTGGCCCCATATTGAACACGCACAGGAATCCCCCCACGAGCACTATCCCATGGAGCCAAAGAAAGATTCTGGGGAGGGATATATTCCACATATTCACGCTGACGCAAAGTATCCAGATAATCATACAAGACTTCAGCCGACGCCGACGTGCCCGTGGTCAACGGTTGACTGGTTAGAACGGACAACATGGTTTCGACTTCGTGGATGTCCTTACTCCCATGAGCATCCATGCCAGAAGTATCTGCCGGATAGCCATCCTGAAACACGGGACGTTCCCGCAGTTTGACCACCAAATCCGCCGGATCGTCGGGGTCCACTTCCACGACATCCTCCCAGGAGAAATAACCGAGTTTATCCAAACGCACCCGTAAAATATTTCCACGGGTCCACTGGAGCTGCATCGGAGTAGAGCCTTGAGGCACCCCATCCAGCGAAACCACAGCACCACGAGGTTCTGTCTCTACACGCAGAGTCACAGGCCGCCCCTTCGCAGCAAGCAATACCTGAACCTCCGCTGCCGTCTTCACATACAGGCTGTCCACATCCCCCGGCACGAGAATCATTCCCCCATCCCAATAGACATCCGTAAGTTCAGGAACAGAATTCATAGGCGCCTGCGCATAGAACGTCGCTCCGAGCAGAAGACTCCAGGCATCCCCAATCACCGGCTGAAATGCCGAGACTCTTTTCCATGAATTCCTGGGTAAACGACCGTGAAAAAGGACATACTGGCCATTCTGCAAACGGAGACGGTAGACCGACCCCATTGTTGGACAAACCGTATCCGTTTTCGCCACAATCCCCATACCAGCCCGCAAAGGCAACATCGGCCCGCCCTTAGGCAAAGCCTGTTTCCCGGTTAAATTCAAATCCAAGGCCATCGCAGAAGAGGCCAAAAGGACAAAGACAGCAAAGAAAATTTTCATAAATGCTCCCAAGGGAGAGATGATATGCTTGCCACAAGAGTCGCCAACATGACATTTGAAAGATAAATTTTGCCTAAACATATTAGCAGAGATTCTACCACAGTGCAAGCAGGTTGCGCCTATTGGAGAGTTCATGAATGATTCTGATGTTTTGGTAATTGAAGACGAAAGCGACATTCGGGAGCTCTTGGTCCTACATCTCCAAAAGGCGGGATTTCGCGTCAGGGCTGGAAATTCGGGTGAAGATGGTTTATCCATGATCCGACAAGAAGCCCCAGATTTGCTCCTGCTGGATCTGATGCTGCCTGGGATTGATGGATTAGAGGTCTGTCGCAGACTTAAGGCCAATGGAGCAACGTTCCCCATTATCATGGT
>DATIQS010000132.1:0-6298 GCA_035470605.1 Fibrobacteraceae bacterium | reverse complement strand
GTCGGGAATGCAGATGTCGGCTTCCTGTCCACGGCCAAGGACCATGGGAGAGTGATCCAGCGCATAGCGATTATAGAGTTCGGAAGGGAAGAGGACCACCAAGTACGGTTGAGCCATGGTGGGTACTGGCTGCGTCTGGCTTCCACCAAACACAGTTCCGTCCTGCTGATTGCCGAAAACGGGTTGATCTGAGGTTGCCATGGGATTAAAATACCTACTGCGCGCTAGAAGAGGAAGCCGTGATCGATGATGAGGAACCAGGCGCTGCGGATGAGGTCTCCGTGAGGGTTGATTGGCTACTTGATTGGGCGGTGGGAGAGCTACTTCCAGAGGGAATCTCTGCCGGAAAGCTTATTGCGGAAGGCTTTGCGTTTGCCGGGAGGACGAGGAGTTGATCCAATCGATTTTTAATTTTTGAAATCAGACCTTGGTAGAGAGATTGCTCCAGCTGCAAGCGGGTTTGCGAATCCATGGGGCGGACGGCACACTCCAACAAGCCGCAATAGCCCATAGAAACCAGGGTGTCCAGACTAAAATCACCGCGAAGTTCGGGAATGCTTCCATCCGTGGCGTATAGGTGCATGGATGCGGCAAGTTTGACCTTCCGTTGACCCATCCAGAAAAAGAAGGACTTGCGAGATTCTTGCAATAGAGGGGGCGCGACTTGCAGCTCTAGGTGATAGCGAGCAGGGAAGTGCGACTCGATCAGCGCATCTTCCGAACTATCTCTTCGGAACGGATCGATTTTCGCTTTGGCTAGCATTGCCGCAATTTGTGCCCTGGGAACCACATGAAAACCAGCTTGGCCATTTAAGGATGTTTCTAGCCCGTTTCGTAAGTATTCAGACTGTTCCCATGAGGATGGAATTTCAACACGAATACGCAAAATTTTTGTGGAATCCACGGGCTGAGCAAAGGAAAAACTGATGAGGCCAAAGAAGAAGAGAAATGCTTTCATTCCGATAATCTAATTGAAAAGCCGAACTAGGACCAATTGACGTTCCATCTGGAAATTCCTAATTGACAGGTATGCGCCTGTCCGTCAAAGTTTGCGCCCGTTCCCGTCGTGATGTGGTGGAAGGTCCTCTCTCCGATGGTTCCTGGAAAGTTCACACCCGGATGCCGCCAGTTGATGGCGCTGCAAACGATGCTGTGATTGCGCTTTTGGCGGAATATTGGCATAAGCCGAAATCTGCTATCCAGATTTTGCAAGGACACACCAGTACCCGTAAACTCGTGGAAATCTCGGGGGAGACAACATGAATCCTGTTATGGAGCTCGATAAGGTCCGCCATCACAATCCATTTCTTTTTGCGGATAGTACTGGGTGGCAAATGTTCGGGAATCCATTGTCCAGTTGGCTCTTTGCTGCTCTAGTGGTCGTGGTTTCTTGGTTGATCCTTCATACAACCTATCGACTGGTCTCTGCTCGGATGCGGACTTTAGCCGCCAGGACAACGAATCGATTGGACGATGTGGCTGCGGATACTTTCGCACAGACCCGGGCCTGGTTTCTGGTTGCACTAGCCTTCTATGGGGCCTCCTGGTTTCTTTCTTTTGGTTCTTATGCGCGCCATGTCGGGCAAATAATGGGTGTGTTGTTTTGGCTGCAATCTGGTTTTTGGGGGATGGGCTTGTTGCAAAGCGCTCTGCGACAATGGCACGAAAGTCGTGGAGGGGACAAGTCCACCATGGCGGCGATGGTGGCGATTTCCTTCCTGGGCAAGTTACTGGTCTGGTCCGGGGTGTTGCTCCTTGTCCTCGATAATCTAGGAGTCAAAGTCGTCTCTCTGCTGGCAGGCCTCGGGGTAGGGGGAATTGCGGTGGCTTTGGCGGTGCAGCGTGTGCTTGGAGATCTGTTGGCCTCTGTTTCCATTGTTCTCGATAAGCCTTTCGAAATCGGGGATTTCATTGTGGTGGGTACTCAGATGGGGACGGTTGAACATGTGGGGTTAAAAACTACCCGCCTGCGCTCCTTAAGTGGTGAACAGGTCGTCATCTCCAACGGAGACCTGCTGGATAGCCGTATCCATAATTTTAAGAGGATGCAGGAACGTCGTATCGTTCTGAGTATCGGGGTTACCTATCAGACCGACGCAGCGAAGGTTGCCAAGGTTCCCCAATGGTTACAGGAAATATTTTCCGCAGTACCCCATGTACGCATGGAACGGGCGCATTTGCAACGTTTTGGCGATTCGGCCATTGTGTTTGAGGCTGTCTACTGGGTGGATTCTCCAGAATACAATGTTTATATGGATGCCCAGCAAGCAGTCCTTTTGCAGATCCTCACTAAGTTCCAGACGGAAGGGGTGGATTTTGCTTATCCAACGCAAACTGTTTTCGTTCAAAAGTCTTGTTAAATTCGGGACAAAATGATCAATTGGTTGTCCATTCTCAAATTTTTACCACGCAATATGCTCAGCCAAACGTTTGGCCGACTTGCTCGCCTGCACACTCCTGTCTTCTCTGTGGTGTTGCGCAACTGGTTCGTGCATCATTATCATATAGACTTATCGGAGGCCTCTAGACCGCTGGAGCAATACCGGAACGTCCATGAACTTTTTGTGCGTGAGTTGAAACCCGGAGTTCGTCCTATTGCGGACGACGAAATCGTTTGTCCTGTGGATGGATGTCTATCGCAGTGCGGTGCGTTGGACGATCCTGATTTGGGGATGATCCAGGCAAAGGGAAGGGGCTATTCGTTGAAGGGGTTACTTCGTGATTCGAATCTGGCGGAACGCTTCCGTGGAGGCTCATTTGCGGTTCTCTATCTGGCGCCATTCAACTATCATCGGATTCACTCACCCGTCGATGGGACTGTCTTGCAAGCGCTGTATTGCCCGGGAACGCTTTGGCCTGTCAACGAGCAAAGCGTTAGGAAAATTCAGCAACTTTTCTGTGTGAATGAGCGTCTAACCACCCACCTCCAATGTCAGCAGGGTGGTGAAATTCTGGTGGTGAAAGTGGGAGCAACCAATGTCGGACGCATTACGGTTTCTTATACGTCGGACTTAATTACGAACGATCGAAAAATTTTACCCCGGGACAAATCCTGTACCATCTGGCGACCGCAAGAGGAAGTCCATCTGGACCGGGCCGCCTCTTTGGGGGTATTTGAGTTCGGCTCCACGGTCGTCCTTGTCTGTGACTCAGAAATTCGGCATCGGCATCCCAGTCTGTTTCAAGCATGGCTGGGTAAGAACGTGCGTATGGGGCAGTCCTTGAAGTGAGGGCCAGGTGAGCAAACGACGTGATGTGGGACGTTGGCGGGATACTCGGGATTTTTGCCGCCTATTCGCTAGGATACCAGATCCCATCGTCTCTGAAGTCACCAAGAATACACAAGAGGATGAGAGTATCGCTTGGCTTGTTTTGGGGACCGCCATCCAGCAGTGGACTTCAATGCCGGGGGTCGTGGATGTCTTACGGCTGTTGCGGCGACGTTACCCCCAAGGAGAATGCTTTCTCTTACCCACGCCCGCTCATAAATCGATGATAGAGGCGATCCACCAACAGGGCTGGACCCGGGACTGGCCATTGGTTGAGCATGTCCCTGGAATTGCAGCAAGCATCGGGCACTGGATGCGCCGTTATCCTGATGGGTTAATGCCCGCACTGATTCGTATGGATACCGCTCAGCTTTGGCGAGAACTCTCTTGTATTTATTACATGGGAAAGAACAGCATAACCCGTCCGAAAGCGATATACGCCATTCATCGGATGCGCGCCAGGAGCCCGCTTGGCCTTGGAATTCCGATTCGGGAAACCCCAATGCGGCCTCGTCCTTCATGGCCATTCCCAGTAACATCTGGGGCTCGTCGTTGGTTCAAATCGTTTGGAACAGGGGCTGATTTGGAGACAATGTCCGAGATCCAGAAATTCAGTTTTTTTCAAAAGCTTTATGGAGCCATAAACCCAGGTGATCCTGAATTGATCGCGCATGGACTCTCTTTTTTTCTTGAATCATCTGGATCCGAAAAGTGTTGTCGACTGCAATTGGGCGGATGTTCCCATTGCCCCTTGGGAACCTCTGTTAATGGAGAGCACACATGCCCGGGGA
Organism: Fibrobacteraceae bacterium; assembly: GCA_035470605.1. Classification (GTDB taxonomy): domain Bacteria; phylum Fibrobacterota; class Fibrobacteria; order Fibrobacterales; family Fibrobacteraceae; genus CAIRAY01. Next base: position 2,238 of record DATIQS010000132.1, on the reverse strand, counting down.
GTATGCTATGAAAACCCCCTGGTTGTTCGGAATATGTCTTCTGTTATCCTCCTGCCAAAAAGAGGGAGGCTCTTTAGCGAGCATGAACTTGCGCCTCATCCAGTTTTTAGGAAATCAGCCTTTATCTGTTTCCATACAGAAAATGCCTACAGATTGCCCGTCCGGCCAATCGATAGCCACGGCCTTTCTTCAATATGCGAATGGCCCGGAAGAAACATTGGGGGTCACCATTGAGGAATATGCGAACACTCTCGATGCTTATGCCAGTTGGCTTAATCGGGGATTGGGTCCAGAAGGCCTCCCCCGAATTCTCGGAGAATACGGAGAATTGTCCACGTTAGCAGGCCGCTGGATTTTTCGTTTTCGGAGTCCTTTGCACTATGTGTTTTCTTCTGAGACTTTGGACAGTCTGGTGAAATCGTTTCCTGAAACCTCTGGATCGCTTCCGAGTCCTTTCATGACTCTGCCTTTGCGAGATCGAGTGGTTGGAGGTGGATCTGTTCAAACAGGAAGATTCTTAGGGACTCGTTTTGAACATCGGATGCTGTGCCAGAGATATGGCAACGCCCTTGGGTGTTGGAATGTGGCTAGAAGCCTGGACCCGGTGGGAGAAAAAGCCTGGAATGACTTTGTGGGCCGACTCAAATCCCTTGGAGCCAAGGAGATCACCCCCCAAAATGGGAGGGCAATCATTTTTCGGACGACTAAGGAGCGAATCTGTATAGGACTCTCCGATGGCATCTTGTTAGTTGTCTGGGGGTTACAGGATGGAATGACACTGGAAAGCCTATGGAAAGAAGCCGAAAACACGCTGGATTTGCTATGAATTGGTGTAAAATTCTTTTTACATATACCGTTTTCTCTGCGAAATAGATTCTTTTTTCCCAAAAAGCAAACATAGGGGGTATATCCATGAACCTGATACAAAGCTTGGAACAAGAAATTGAAAGTCTTAAACGAGAGTACGAAAAATTTGAACGAGGAAATAAGTCTGCAGGAACCCGAGCGAGGAAGGTCTTACAGAATATTAAGCGGCTTTGTCAGGAGCTTCGTGTCCAAATTCAAAGTGTGAAAAAGGATGATGTTTCTGAATCAGATTAGTGACCAAACGAGAGTTCCCCTGGAGATAGAGGACTCTATCCAGCCTTGGGGTTACCGAGAATCGTTGATATTTAAGGAAATTGTTTGACTAATGCGGCTTTTGAAGATATATTCCCGATATATTTTTCTGCGGGCAACCATGTGGAGACCTTGAATCGTATGACTTTTAACAAGCTGCTCTTGATTTTGACCGGAGCTTTGTTGCTTTCGGATAACGCCGTGGCCAAGGCGATCAGTGTGCCTGGCGATTATGCAAAGATCGGAGATGCCTTGGGCAATGCCGATGCGGGTGACACGATTTTTGTAAGAAGAGGGGTGTATAACGAAAATATCACTTTGGTAATGGGCGTGGTGTTGAAGGGAGAAGACCCTCTTACGACGATCATTGATGGAGGCCGTCGTGGCCCCACAGTGATGGGAACGTCTGGCGCAGAAATCTCTCATTTTACCATTCGCAATGGTATTGAAGGAGTCCTTTGTGAAAATGCAGCCCCATCCATCCATCATTCCTGGATTATTGATAACCATGCTACTGGGCTAGGGGCTTTCATCTCCCTGCCTGATGTCAGAAACAATGTAATATATGGGAATCGCTGGTCTGGAATTCTTGCTTGGGGTGCTAAATCTTTGGACACTAAGATCGAGCAGAATGTGGTAATGCGAAACGGTTATTCTGGCCTTACTCTCATGGGGCCAACCAATTTGGTTGCTCGAAACAATATTTTCATGGAAAACCATTATTATGGAATTTTTGCTGACCCAGCTGCGGGCCAGACAAAGGTTGAGTTTAATGACATTTATAAGAATTATTATCCCTTTAACCGTTTTATTAAGGTTAATCGGACTAATGTTTCCCTGGATCCTCTTTTTATCAATTCTTCGTTATCCAAACCAAATTTCCTGATTTCTTCTCGATCGCCTCTTATTAAGCGAGGCAAGGGAAAGTTGGATATTGGTTTACTGGAAAAAGATGTTACTGTTGCCGTGGATGGAGACTCCGATGGCGATGGCATTCCTGATGTAGATGATGCTTGTCCTGACGCGGCAGAGGATTTTGACAACTTTGAAGATGACGATGGTTGTCCTGATTTGGACAATGATAATGATGGCGTCTCGGACGCTGAGGATCAATGTCCC
>DATIQS010000131.1:0-3377 GCA_035470605.1 Fibrobacteraceae bacterium | reverse complement strand
CCCGGTTTGAAAAGTAATTGTAGAGAGAACCCTTGCTGAGTCCCGCTAATGCGGCCACTTCGTCCATAGAAAGGTTGGAAATGCCCTTGCGGGCGATAAGTTGGGCTGTAGCCTGTAAAATGTCTTCCCGTGTCTGCTGTTTGATTTGCTCGCGACGGGTTTCTTTGCGTTCTTGGGTCGATTCTTCCATTTTGACTTCCGCGTCAATGGTTGACTGGTGAGTCAAATTTAATATCTTTACTGCTCGTATTCGTTCCTTGCTTGGAACAGATTGTCGCGTCTGTCCCCTCTCTTTTTTTTCGCCTTCTCTCCTCTGAAGCCTTGTAGAATCTAGGTTTTTGCGTTGTAGTTGTGTTTGAGCGCTATGGAAAATCCTATATTTCGGGCGAACCAGAAAGGTTCCTCGCGATTAGCACATTTAACCGACTCAGAATTTGTTCACTATGAATCCAGCTTTGCAGTCAAAACTCACCACCGCGCAAGCCGTAGCGGAACTCATCCAAAACAATGAAGTGATCGGTTTTTCCGGTTTTACCATTTTCGGCAATCCAAAATTGATTCCTCCTGCTCTCGCAGAACGAGGCAAGGCCTTGCATGCTGCGGGTCAGGATTTCGGCATTTCAGTATACACCGGGGCTTCTGTTGATGACCAAATGGACGGCGAATTGGCTCGCTCTGGCGTCATGAAAATGCGAATGCCCTATCAATCTAATAAGGACGTTCGTAGCAGTATTAACCGAGGCGATACTTTGTATGTTGATCAGCACCTTTCCCACATGAGCAAGCTGATTCGCCAAGGTTTTGTGCCTCGTCCTACCACTGCGATTATTGAAGCGGTAGATGTTGAAGTCCATGGGGACAAGGCTCATGTGTATCTTTCTGGCTCAGCGGGAAGTTCTGCCACATATCTGTATTCCGCAGATCGCGTTTTTATCGAATTGAATTCCTATTGGGGAGATGCGATGAAGGGGGTGCATGACGTGTACACCTGCGGGATGCAGCCCTCCGTGGAACCCATCCAAATTATGAATGCCGGTACTCGTTTGGGCAAAGACTATGTGGAGATTCCTTTAGCCAAAATCCATGGCATTCTGGAAACCAACCTCCCAGACAAGAAAGGCCCCTTTGATGCTCCTGATGCCCAGTCCATTGCGATTGCAGACTACATTTTGGAATTTTTGGCACACGAACGAAAAATGGGACGCCTGCCCGAGGGGTTGCCCTATCAATCTGGCGTAGGCAACGTGGCGAATGCTGTTCTTGCCTCCATGGCTACTGACCCGAAACAGGCTCCGTTCTCCATGTATACCGAAGTGTTGCAGGATTCCATTTTTCAGGTGTTGGAAAATGATAAATTACAGGTGGCTTCTGCTACGGCATTTAGCCTTTCTATGGAGGGCCAGAACACCTTTAAAAAAAATGCGGCGGCTTGGAAAAAACATTTTATCCTGCGTCAACAGGAAATTTCCAATAACCCTGAGGTCGTGCGCCGTTTAGGCACTATTTCCATGAATACAGCCATTGAGGTGGACATCTTCGGAAATGCGAATTCTACTCATATCATGGGAACACAGATGATGAATGGCATTGGTGGCTCTGGTGATTTTTCCAGAAATGCCTATTTGCCCATTTTTATGACAACTTCCACTGCAAAGGGGGGGGCCATCAGTTGTATCGTTCCTATGGTGAGCCATGTGGATCACCACGAGCATGATACGCAGATTTTTGTTTCGGAACAGGGGTTGGCAGACTTGCGTGGTTTGGCTCCAGTGCCTCGGGCACGTGAGATCATTAAGAAGTGTGCTCATCCTGATTATGCGCCTCTTCTTACAGAATACCTGGAATATGGTTTGAAGAATGCGAAAGGCAAACATACTCCGCATACTCTGTCTCGTGCCTTTGAGTTCCATAATCGCTTTTTAGAAACGGGGACGATGAAGGTCTAATCTGTGATTTCTTTTCTGGAGTTTTAAAGTGGAAACTTGTTTTACAAATTTGTCTGGAAAGTGCTTCACGTGTTGCCACTTTCTATTTTCCTCTTTGACTCTTTCCACTCCAAAGTTTTCCCTAACACCACGAGTGAGTGACCCATGCTAAAAAAAATTGATCATATCGGAATTGCGGTTGCCTCTATTGAAGCGGCGCGTGCTTACTATGAAAATGTTCTTGGTCTCAAGCTGGACCATGTGGAAGATGTCCCTTCCCAAAAGGTAAAGACGGCCTTCTTCGACGTCGGTGGCGTTTGGCTGGAACTATTGGAACCGACAGCTCCAGATTCTCCCATTGCCAAGTTTTTGGAAAAGAATCCGCATGGTGGTATGCATCATATGGCGTTTCTTTCCGATGAGGTCGGAGCCGAACTTAAGAGTGTCGCGGCTAAGGGCGTTCGCTTGATTGACGAGAACCCTCGCGGTGGTGCAGGGAAGATGGATATTGGTTTTTTGCATCCCAAGGGTACTCAAGGGGTGCTGACAGAATTTTGCAGCCCTCAAAAGTGAGTTGACATCATGATCAAAAAGGAATTTTTGGATGAATTAGAGGCCCGCCGCGCGGAAGCGTTACTGGGCGGTGGCGCAGAGAAGATTCAAAAACGCCATCAGAAAGGCCTGCTGACCGCACGGGAACGTTTGGACGCTCTTTTTGATGAAGGCTCCTTTCAGGAGTCTGGGATGCATGTGGAGCATGCTACTCCTGGAATGGGAAAAAAGCGCCTCCCGGGAGACGGTGTGGTTACTGGAATCGGCAACGTCGATGGCCGTCCAATTGCTTCTTTTTCTCAGGATTTCACGGTTTCTGGTGGTTCCCTTGGGCGCATGCATGCGCAAAAGATTTGCGATATGATGAAGACCGCTGGCACCCTGGGGATTCCTGTGGTGGGAATCAATGACTCGGGTGGCGCCCGTATCCAGGAGGGTGTTTATTCCCTTTCCGGCTATGGTCAGGTGTTTTATCGCAATGTGGCTCTGTCAGGACTGGTTCCCCAGATCGCGATTATCGCGGGTCCCTGTGCTGGCGGAGCGGCTTATAGTCCGGCCCTTACTGATTTTTTGATTATGACCCGCAAAACGGCCCAGATGTTTATTTGCGGCCCAGATGTGATCAAAGCAGCCACCGGCCAAGAGGCGCCTATTGAGCAATTCGGCACTGCCGAAGCGCACGCTTCTGTGAGCGGCAACATTCATTTCATCGCTAATGATGGCAAGCATGCGTTGGAGATCACCCGCAAATTGCTGTCTTTCCTACCACTCAACAACATGCAGGATCCCCCTCATCAAATTCCAGAACAGGTGGAGGTGACTGAAGATCCGGGTATGAATGAGTTGCTTCCCGACGATAACAGGAACCCTCTGGATGTCTCCCAGGTGATTTTGCGACTG
>DATIQS010000130.1:0-6357 GCA_035470605.1 Fibrobacteraceae bacterium | reverse complement strand
AATTTGAATTCTATTGGGATAAAGAGCGAGTGCTCTTCCCCATTCGCGGAATATTTGAAACGAAGCAAGAGGTCTATTCTACGCCATTCGTCCCAAATCTCAATAGAGTCATTCTGGAAAAGTTGTTCAATAAAAAGAAATCTGAATACTGACTCATTGTAGTGGCGCAAATCGGTTTTGCCATTTTTCATGTGCTCAACTGAATTTTCCATCGCAGTTATGATTTCTAGTTCTGCTCTCTTCTGTTCTGCTAATGTTGGCTTCATTGGTTCCTCGCTGAAGATTAAAATTAACGGGGTCTAAATATAGCGGTTTGGTTCATCACACAGAAACTATAATTGAATTATCCAGATGGCTCCACCTCCAAGTGTAAACCGCGGCAGGACCAGAGTGCCCGACTGGACGCATCCAGTCGTTCAAAAGCAGGCAACCGCCACGTTCTACCGACGGGATTGGTGTGGGAGGTGGGGACACTGGATAATGCAGACGCGTACAAAGTGGATGAGTCTAAACGACCATCCCCCATAAATTTCACCCGCAAAAATCCCAGCACAACACGTTGCGAAATCCATGCCGCATAAGCCAAGCAGAATCGCACCGCAAAGCTGTCGCTCTCCCGCCGAACACAGCCGCAGAGCAGAATTACACGCGTAAGACGCCTTCCAAAACGTCTGACGACAGAACGCCAGTTCGCCTACGGCGAAGCCGTCAGGCGCAACAAGTTCTGCCGCAGACCCACCACACCCGAAAGCGTCGGCTGTCGTGCAATTCCTCTTCTATCCACTATACGTTAAACAGAAAATGCATGATGTCGCCATCCTGCACCACGTATTCCTTGCCCTCGGTGCGCAGATGCCCGGCATCCTTGGCCGCATTCCAAGAGCTGAATTGCTCGTAATCCTTCCAAGACAAGGTCTCGGCGCGGATAAACCCCTTCTCGAAGTCGGTGTGGATCACACCCGCGCAAGCGGGGGCTTTCCAGCCCTGGTGGAAGGTCCAGGCGCGGCATTCCTTTTCGCCTGCCGTGAGGAAAGTCTGCAGGCCCAAAATGTGGTAGCCCTTGTGGATGATGGCGTCGAGGCCCGATTCGCCCAGGCCGAGCTCCCTGAGGAACTCCGCCTTCTCGTCAGGCTCCAGGGTCGCAAGTTCCGCCTCGATCTTGCCACAGATCATCACCACGTCGGAGCCTTGCTCGGCGGCGAATTTCTTAAGGGCCTCCACATGGGCGTTTCCCGTGAGGATTTCTTCTTCGCGGACATTGGCGCAGTAGAACAGTGGCTTGGCGGTCAGCAGGCCCATCTCCTTCAGCAACAATTCACCGTCATCGGAAAGCTCGACTTTGCGGGCGCTGATGCCCTTGCCAAAGGCCTCCTTCAGCTTCTCCAGATCGGCCATGCGCTCCCGGGCGCCCTTCTCGCCGACGCGGGCCGTCTTGGCCACACGGGTCATGGTCTTCTCCACCGTGTCCAGATCTTTAAGAATCAACTCCGTCTCGATGATCTCCACATCGCGCAGAGGGTCCACCGTACCATGCACATGAATGATGTCCGGGTCCTCGAAGCAACGCACCACCTCGAGAATCGCCTCGCACTCGCGGATGTGCGTCAAAAACTGGTTGCCCAGGCCTTCACCCTGGCTTGCTCCCTTCACCAGGCCGGCGATATCCACGAATTGCATCACTGCCGGAACGCGGGACTTGGTCTTGTAATCCACCGAAAGCCGATCTAGGCGCGCATCCGGCACCGCCACCATGCCGACGTTGGGATCGATTGTGCAGAAAGGGTAATTCGCCATTTCGGCGCCCGCGTTGGTGACTGCGTTGAAAATCGTGGACTTGCCCACATTGGGCAGGCCGACCAAGCCGCATTTGAAACCCATAAGAACCTCTTAGAATGTCCGCAAATGTAGCTTATCAGACATGCTCATGCCCGTCCAGCCATTAGAGGGAGAAACCAGAAAGGCATAATATTTTTAGAATGCGCTCCGGCTCAGGGTCTGGGTCGCCGCGGCCCTACGAGGCACGGCCCGGTTCTCCCTTTGGTCGACCCATGCCGCAAGCGTCGTGCCGGGCTCCCAGAGCCTGGATCCTCCGCGCAGACCATTCACCCCAATTTCGGTTGAAAAAACGCGAGGCTCGACTCTCCGTAGCGCCGAAGATCCATCGCCTCCCGGGACCAATCGGGAAGACGGCGCGATGGCATTTCAAAAATGGCCATCCCCTCAGGATTCAGCAAAGCAAGGGCAGGCCGCAAGTCCGGGTAGGTGGAAACGAAAGGAGGATCCGCGTAGATCAAATCAAAAGATGCCAGGGTCTGTGGATTTTGCAACAGACGCAAGACATCTCCCTGAACGATTCTCGCTTGTTTGGTGACCCCCAGGCTCTCCATATTTCGACGGATCAGCTTTGCCACAACAGGCGCCTGTTCCACCAACACAGCCTCAAGCGCCCCCCGGCTGATCCATTCGCAGGAGATCACGCCGCTTCCGGCGTATAGGTCCAAAACCCGAGCGCTTGGGATGCGCTCTCCAAGGATATTGCATAAAGCTTGACGAGTTAATGAGGATGTAGGGCGAGTTTGCCGTCCCTCGGGGGAAGAGATGAAACGCCCTCCCAGGGATCCGCCCGTAATGCGGATGGACATGGCTTAGCCGGGATTTGTGTAAAGAACGAAATCAAAGACCGTTACCGGTTCCTCATCCAATCCTGGACGGACCGACATCTGCAGGACCCCAATGCGTAGGTGGCTCGCACGAAACGCCTCGGCAAATTGCTGCAACGAAGGAAAATCGGCATGGGTCTGCGCATGATAAACGACGCGACGATAGAAACCCTTGTCGGTGATTTGGGGACTATTTAATCCAGAGAATCGGACTTTCTGGGCTTGAGCCAAATCCAGCAAACCCTTGAGTTCCTTGGTGATTTGAGACGCGGGCAACATCGCTAACTTTTCTCCAGAGACACCCGCCGGGAGTTGCAGTCGTCCATAAGCGGTAAACTCCAACGTCTTTTGTTCTCCCGACAATGGCTTTTGGACAAATTCAGCAGAACGCTTTTGCAGAGAATCCAGGAATGTCTTAATGGATGCCGAATCGGAGGCCAAACCCCGGACGAAATAATAATCCGGAATTTTAAAAACGAGGTCAGAGAACCCCAAAGCGGAAGGGACGATCGTGCGAAATGTTGTCAGCGCTACAGAGACAGCCATTTTTTGGAATAGAATCCGTTCAGACGGCAGAAGTTGTCGATATTCCTTTCGTTCGCGGGCATAAAACATGTCTGGACGCATGGTTTTGACCACGTCTTCCACCGAATTGTTTCCCGGAACAGCGGGTTGTTGGGTCGCAGCAACAGCCGGCCCAGAGGAAGCGGGCTTCAATGGGGCCAGAGATGAGGAAAGAACAGGGGCTTCCAAATCCAACCAAGCAAGCACAGGCTCAGGAACATAAGGAAGAAGCTCCTTAGGTACACCAGAATACAAGATATAGGCAAAGCCAACAGTCAGAAGCAAAACCACCAGCAAAAAAGCAGTCAACACAGTCCGTTTGCCAGAGGGCTTACGGCCAGCACCTTCTGGACGCATCTGATGACTTAAAAAAGTCCCCGCTTCCTGCAGCATGTTGACTTGGATCATTTTCGGTCCTCGCGATAGCGCAGTGCGGCACCTATGGCGGCAGCACACAAAGGAGTCCTATTGGACGTGGCACTTTCCGCATCGATTTGAATCTTGTGGAAGGCGTCTAGGAGATGATACAGAAATGCCGGGCTGGACTTGCGTAAGGCTTCCACAAAATCAGGCTCAATGGACAAATCGCCGCACAAATGCACAATTTGCCCTTCTGCATTGTCAATGCCAACATTGGCAAAGCCTTTATGCAATTCGTCAGTCAGATCCTTCGCCAACGCCTGGAAGGCTTCCATGCGACTCATGGTGGAAAGGGCGCTCACACTGACCCAGCGTAAACCACACAAGGTCCCCGCCTGCCCCCAGACCAAAATGACTCCGGTACGGTCTACCTTGACCACGCAAACGACGCCGCCTTTATGTCCTGCAATCCCCTTTTCCATAAGGTTCAGCAAGGAGAACGCATCGACTTCCACAACCTGAGGGACAAGCTCACGCCGTTGAAATCCCCGGCGCATGGTGTCCATCCAAATGCGACGGATCGCGCCCACTACAGCAATTTTTGGGGGCTTCCGTCCGGCTTCCGCAAGCTGGTAGTCGAGATAATATTCGGAACGTTGTGCATTGACCGCCGTCGAAAATTCCCATTCCACATAGTCTCGCACATCTTTGATTTCTTGTGGAATTTCCACCAAACGAACCACACACAAACGAGCCGGGATGGTCAAGTTGATTCCGCACGCAACAGGGTCTTCCAGAGATTCCGTCCATTGGGCGATGGATTTTTCCAGAACATCGACCTCGCGCAAGGGATGAGAGGTCGTTTCGATAACTCCCATCCGGAGTACCTTGCTTTGCTTGTGGTCAAAAAGGGCCAGTTTCAGTGACGAATCACCGATCTCAATGCCCAAGGTCGTATTTGGCTTACCCATGGATAAGGCTAAAACTAATCAAAAATGAGGAATGGCAACAGGTTATCCAGGGTTTTGCGCCCAATCCCCCGCACCTTGTCTAGATCTTCTGGCCCACGGAAGCGGCCAATTCGCCCTCTTTCCTCCAGAATTCTCTTGGCCAAGGCTGGGCCGATTCCCTTCAGTTTCTGTAAATCTTGAGCTGTTGCCGTATTGATATGCAAGGCCTTGGGTGCCTGAGCGGTTTCCCCTGAACGTCTAGCTTTTTGTGGAGGAACAACGCCACTGGAGCTGGAGAGGCTCGTCCGTTCTGATACCGATTCCAGGACATCCGTTTTGGGGACAGGGTTCGCTTGGGCGAGCATTAAATCACCACAGCCGTCGCACAGAGAAGACGGTAACGCTCGAGCTGTCCAGCCGGCCAATAGCATAACCAAGGCGAGGAGTAAGGTCCGGCGCTCAGCGGCGTTCATCCGCAGCCTTCAGGAGTCCTAAGAACAGTGGGGCTGGATGCAACAGGGTGGATTTGAGTTCTGGGTGAAACTGACATCCCAGAAAATAGGGGTGATTGGCGAGTTCCATAATCTGCATGATATCCTCCGTCGATGATCTTCCAGAAAAGACGAGACCGTCCTTCTCTAATTCATTGACGTAGGAGGGGTTTACTTCGTACCTATGGCGGAATCGTTCACGGATTTTTGAGGCTCCGTGATACACTTTTTGAGCTTTGGAACCAGTTTTCACCAACACATCGTGTCCACCGAGGCGCATCGTTGCGCCCATTTCGTTGATTCTTTCCTGACCGGGCAAATAGGCAATTACCGGGATTTCGACCTTGGTCCCGTCCCGTTCCACCTCGGTGGTGTTGGCGCCAGCCATTCCGCGCACGTTACGCGCGTATTCCACAACAGCCAGTTGCATTCCATAGCAGATGCCCAAGAAGGGGATTCCCTGCTCGCGGACATATTGAATCAGAGTGATTTTCCCCTCAATCCCTCGGCTGCCAAATCCGCCCGGAACGATCACCGCATCGGCGCCTTCGAGCCATTGTGCCGGGCCCTGCCCATCGCATTCCACCTTTTCCGTGTCCACCCAGAGAATATTGACCCCAACATCCAAGTGAGCGGAAGAGTGCTTGATCGCCTCAACTACGCTGGCATAGGAGTCTTCCAGAACGGTGTATTTGCCGCAGATGGCTACATTCAATATTTTACGTGGTTTTTCCAGATTGCGATTGATGTTGTCAACCAACTGACTCCACTTGTCCAGTTTGGGTGGTGCGTAAATGCGCAGGTGCTTAGAAATAATTTCGGGCAAACCCTCTTTTTCATAGATCAAGGGAATCTCATAGACGTTCTGCACGTCCACGCCGGAAATCACCTGGTTGGGCTCAATGTTGCCAAAGAGCGCTATTTTCTGCTTGATGTTTGGGGTGAGGTACTCGGAGCAGCGCCCAATGACGATTTCCGGGTAGATGCCCTTTTGGTTGAGTTCGCGCATGGACATCTGGGTGGGCTTGGACTTCTGTTCGCAGACTCCAGAGGGGATGGGTACATAGGTCAGATGCACAAACAGACGATTTTCCGTCCCCACGTCGTGGCTGAGCTGACGTACCGCCTCAATGTAGAACTGGTTTTCTAGGTCACCGACCGTGCCCCCGATTTCGATGAGCATGATGTCCGCTTTTTCCTCTTCTGCGACCGTGAAGAAGTGCTCCTTGATGAGGTTGGTTACATGGGGCAGAAACTGCACGGTTTTGCCGAGATAATCCCCCTTGCGTTCCTTTTCCAGGATGCGCTTGAACACCTTGCCCATAGTGAGAT
>DATIQS010000129.1:0-16684 GCA_035470605.1 Fibrobacteraceae bacterium | reverse complement strand
ATTTCTGGGGTCTTCAAGGTTGGTAATGACAACGACGGTTTTGGGGGTGCCCTGTTCGAGGGCTGCAAAGAGGTTCTGGCGTACGGTCATCCAGGAGGACACTTCTCGTTCGTGGCAGAGAGCAACGACGCCTTGATTGGGTTGCGTTTGTGCGTCAAGAAGGTCGGCATCTAATTGCTGATGATGAATGTGCAGGTGTTTGACTTTTTTTTGAAGCTCATAGAGACGTTTATCACCAGAGTCTTTGCGGAAGAGGACTCGATGAACAAGGCCTGGATGATTTTTTAATAGGGCATCCACTTCCTGGATCCCACCGACGGCCTTTTGGGGTTCGTTCCAATCATTCTCCTTTCCGGGCTTTGGAGTGGAGAATGTTGGATCATTACGCCTCTGCTCCTTATGAAACGTCTGACGAACGTTTTGTTGGCGTTCTCCCTGCTGAAATGAGCCTGGACGGAAATCGCCCCGCCTGTTACTTTTTTCTGGATTGCCGGAACGCTCTTGCATTCTGTGCAAACTCCTCAAAGAGGTAATAGGAATCATGAGGCCCGGGAGAGGCTTCGGGATGGTATTGAATGGAGAAGACCGGATATTTTATATGCCGAATGCCTGCAATGGTGTTGTCATTAAGGTTGATATGGGTCACGCGGCCGACGCTCTCTGGTAATGTGCCTGGCTGGATGGCGAAGCCATGGTTTTGGGCCGTGATTTCCACTTTGCCGGTATCCAGATTTTTTATGGGGTGGTTGGCGCCACGGTGCCCGAATTTCAATTTGAAGGTTTTGGCTCCCATGGCGAGCCCAAGGATTTGATGACCGAGGCAGATGCCGAATATAGGGAGTTTCCCGATGAGTTGGCGTACGGTTTCGATGGCATAGGTTACCGCTTCTGGATCGCCAGGTCCGTTGGAGAGATAGACGCCATCGGGATCGCGGGATAGGATTTCCTGAGCCGTTGCGCTGGCGGGTAGAACTTCGATTTCTGCGCCCAATTCCACTAAGCGGCGCATGGTGTTATTTTTGACACCGAAGTCGATGGCTACCACTTTGAATGTGCCTTTGGAATGTCCCTTAGGCTGCAAATTATGGGGAGCTTCCGTGAAAACGCTGGGCTTTTCCCGAGTTACGACCTTGGCGAGATCCGAGCCGGCCATGCTGGGGATTTGGCGTGCTTTAGAGATGGCGTCGGCAGGTGAAATTTCGCCGTGGCAGATGACGCCGCGTTTGGCGCCACTGGAGCGCAGAATGCGTACCAGTTTGCGGGTGTCGATCCCTTGGATGCCGGGGATGCTATTTTTCTTTAGGTATTCATCCAGATTGAGGCTGCCGCCGCGCCAATTGGAAGGATAAGGACATAGGTTTTTGACAATGAAGCCAGCAACCTGTACCTTGTTGGATTCAATATCTTCTGGGGCGATACCATAGTTCCCGATTTCTGGGTATGTCATGCAAACGACCTGTCCGTTGTAGGATGGGTCGGATAAAATTTCTTGGTAACCCGTCATGGAGGTATTGAAGACCACCTCACCACCACATTCAGCGGTTGCGCCAAAGGCTGTTCCTGTGAAGGTTGAGCCGTCTTCCAGGGCCAAAATCGCTTTCATCTGTTACTCCAATCGTTGGGAAGGTTGGATCCGCGTCAAGATGTGGGGAGGATCCCGATCGGAGCCACAATATAGCTCATTCTGATGTCGTGTGGGTTTTGAGGAATTTTGCGGCTGAGGATCTGGCAACTTAGGGCCACTCCTACGCGGATCGTCTCTGGATATTCTGCCAGAAAGCGGTCGTAGTATCCTCCGCCATGCCCGATGCGTTCCCCGTATTTTCCAAAAACGACTCCAGGGATCAGGAAGACTGATGGCGATGCGCCCGTCCACGCTTTGAGAGAGAGGTGTGGTTCTTGTAAGCCGAAGGAACCCGGATGGATATCCCGATGGAGGTCTTCCACCTGAACCATTTCCATATTGTTGCCTGGGAGGACCCGTGGAAGCAATAAGACCTTCTGAGAAACAAGGCTTTTTAGAAGCGGTTGGATTTGGGGTTCGGTGCGGCTGGGATGAAAGGCGGCAACCACCTCCGCCTTTTGCAATATGTCCCAGGATGCCAGGTGCCGCACGATTTCAGTCGATTCTTCGTGGTATACATCAAGTGGAAGACTACGAAGACGCGATTGGACTTGATGACGTAACCGCGAAGAGTCGTTACCAATTTGGGCCAGTTTTTTGGAATTGGAGGTCTCTGAGGACATGCGTATATTCTAATAAAAAAGGGAAAGAAGAATGGCTATACCCAATTTTCAAGACTTGTTGCTCCCTGTTTTACGGTTGCATTCCGATGGGAACGAAAGGGCAGGCAAAACCCTGATCCCAGAGATTTGCCAGACCTTTCAGTTAACCGAAGAGGAACGCGTGGCTTTGTTGCCAAGCGGACGGCAACGGGTCATCGCAAACCGGATAGCGTGGGCCCATATTTATCTGAAGAAGGCTGGATTGCTTGAAAGCCATAAAAGGGGGATGTACAGGATTTCGGAAAGAGGGCAACAGGCACTCAAAGAGAACCTGGAAAAAATCGACGTCGCCTATCTTTCAAAGTATCCAGAGTTCAATGAGTTTCGGTTTAAAAAGGACCCGGCAGACCCGAAGGATACCGATTCTGACGACGTGCAACCGGACCAGACGCCTGAGGAAATTTTGGAAAAGGCCTATAAAAAAATCCGGGACAACCTTGCGTCAGAAATTCTGGAGAAGGTCCATTCGCAGACTCCCGCATTTTTTGAACGCCTAGTCATCGAGTTGTTGGTCGCCATGGGCTATGGAGGCTCCTTCAAGGAGGCCGGCATGGCCATTGGAAAAACAAACGACGAGGGAATCGACGGCGTCATCAAGGAAGACAAGCTTGGCCTGGACATCATTTATGTCCAAGCGAAACGATGGGACATGGGGACGACGATCGGAAGGCCAGAGATCCAAAAATTTGTTGGGGCCCTCGCAGGGCAAGGCGCCAAGAAAGGGATTTTTATCACTACGGCAAGGTTTTCCAGAGAGGCCATGGAGTACACGCCAAAAAACGAGACAAAGGTGGTGCTCATCGATGGAAACAAACTGGCTGACTTGCTGGTGGAATATGATATCGGCGTCTCCAAAGTGATCCGGTATGACGTGAAAAAAATCGACAATGACTATTTTGAGGAGGCGGATAGTTAACCGTATCCGTCCCCGCCAAGGAGGCGCAATGCAAAAGATTTGGACCCTTGTCTGCTGGCCGCTGGCCTATGCCAAGCGACAGAAGTAAAGACCTACAAGTCAACGAAAGAACTTTGGAGAGGCGAGACAGGCATGATTCTCATCGACCTGGATGCGGATTCATCGTTTGCAGAAAGATGCCTACTATCGTGATGAATCGGCCTATGACGACTCGCTGTTCCAGACAGGTGTGGATTTTATCATCGTAGCAGAAGGTTTCTGTGTCTGTGGCCTTGCCCGGAGTTCCATTGCGCTAGATTACCGTGATTGTGCCATGGCATTTAAATCCAAAAGAGATTTCTACGTGGGCCGGGTATCGTGCATAGACAGTATGATTGGGCTGGAATCCGCCAGCGACTCGTCAAACGCCTGTCTAGATTCTTCTTCCTATAGCGTTCAAGATCTTGCGCCAGATTACTATAACGTGGTGTCTTCTGATTCTGGGCAATGGTACTTCCTTGTTTTTGGATATCAAAGCGGATACAACCGCGTCGACCTTTTTGCCACGGATAGCACGCTGGACCATTCGGGGGTGGACTTCTCCGCGTTGCTGGACGCCTATTCAGAGTCTCCCTCTGAGGCGTGATCCAGAAATATTCGTAGGGAAACAAAACGTAATGGGCCGTTTTTCCAGGTCAACGGTCAAATCCAAAACAGTAGGAAAGGAAAAAGCCCCAGGTTCCTGGGGCTACCATAATCATGGATATCAATTTTACTTAAGGCTAAGTTCAAAGGCAGCCAGAGCGATTTCTTCTTCTCCTTTGACTTTGTCTTCGGTGCGTATTTGATCAAAACATCCGAGCATTTTCTTGTATTCCTTGGGCATGATTTTGATAAAGCAGGCCTTATTTTTGTCCCAGCCGGAAAGCATATTGGTTGCCACGGTGGATCCCGTAAGCTTTTGGTGCTTTTCCACCATGGATTTGATGTAGCTCCAGTCTTCTTCTGTGCAGGTTTCCAGACCAACCATGCCCTGGTTGCAGAGCTTGTCGAATTTTCCAGCCGGGTCATACACATAAGCGATGCCACCGGACATGCCTGCCGCAAAATTGCGACCTGTGCGGCCTAGCACAATCACCCGTCCACCCGTCATGTATTCGCAACCATGGTCGCCCACGCCTTCCACCACCGCTTCGGCTCCAGAATTGCGTACGCAGAAACGTTCGCCAGCGAGTCCGCGTACAAACGCCTGGCCTTTGGTCGCGCCAAAAAGCGCCACATTGCCGATGATGATGTTCTCTTCAGGAACAAACGTAGAGCCCTTGGGGGGAAAGACCGCAATTTTTGCGCCTGATAGGCCTTTGCAGAAGTAGTCGTTGGCATCGCCTTCTAGTGTGAAGGTTAACCCCTTTGGCGCGAAGGCAGCAAAGCTCTGACCTGCAGATCCGTGGAAGTGCAGCTGGATGGTGTCTTCCGGTAAGCCTTCGGCACCATACTTGCGCGAGATGCGGCTGCCGACCATCGTGCCCACGGTGCGGTCGCGGTTGCAGATTTTGACATCGGCTTCAACCTTTTTTCCTGCATCAATGGCGGGTTTGCATAAATCGAGTAGTTCACGAGTGTCGAGCGTTTTTTCCAGACCGTGTTGTTGCGTGATGCTGCAATAGCGGCCAATCTCTGGGCCGGCAACCGGTTGCGCCAGAATTGGCGACAGGTCGAGCCCTTTCGCTTTCCAGTGGGCTTGTACATCACGGGATTCAAGGCATTCGGTGTGGCCGATCATTTCTTGTACGGTTTTGAAACCGAGTTCTGCCATGATTTCGCGCATTTCCGAGGCGATGAAGTGGAAGAAATTGATTAACGCTTCCACCGTTCCAGAGAACTTGGCGCGCAGTTTTGGATCCTGAGTGGCGACACCTACCGGGCAGGTATTGAGATGGCAGACGCGCATCATGATGCAACCCAGCACCACGAGCGGAGCGGTCGCAAAACCGTATTCTTCTGCACCAAGCAGAGCGGCGATGGCGACGTCGCGGCCGGTTTTCATCTGGCCGTCGGTTTCCACGACGATCCGGCTGCGGAGATTGTTGAGCACTAGGGTCTGATGGGTTTCGGCCAAGCCAAGTTCCCAGGGAAGACCCGCATGCTTGATGGAGGATTGCGGTGAGGCGCCCGTTCCTCCGTCAAAACCGGAAATTAGCACCACGTCGGCATGCCCTTTGGCCACGCCGGCAGCCACGGTGCCCACGCCTACCTCAGACACGAGCTTCACGCTGATGCGAGCCTTGTCGTTGGCGTTTTTCAGGTCGAAGATCAGTTGGGCTAAATCCTCAATGGAGTAGATGTCGTGATGCGGAGGAGGAGAGATGAGTTGGACACCGGGAGTGGTGCCGCGTACCTTGGCCACCCAGGGATAAACTTTGGAGCCAGGTAGCTGGCCGCCCTCGCCGGGCTTGGCGCCCTGGGCCATTTTGATCTGGATTTCCTTGGCGTTGACTAGGTAATGGCTGGAGACTCCAAAACGGCCTGAAGCCACTTGCTTGATCGCTGAGGATTTAGAGTCGCCATTCGGTAATGGCTGAAAACGCGCGGGATCTTCGCCGCCTTCTCCAGAATTGGATTTGCCACCCAAGCGGTTCATCACGATAGCCATGGTTTCATGGGCTTCTTTAGAGATGGAACCGAAGGACATCGCGCCCGTTTTGAAGCGCTTGACGATGGATTCCACTGGTTCCACTTGATCCAGCGGAATAGAGGGCCGCACCTTTTTGAACTGGAAGAGTCCGCGGATTGTCGCGAATTTTTTGGACTGGTTGTTTATAGTTTGTGCGTATTGTTTATAAATCGCGTAGTCACCCAATCGTGTGGATTTCTGGAGCAGATGGATGGACATGGGGTTGAACAGGTGATGTTCCCCGTTTTTGCGCCACTGGTAGAATCCACCGTCCATGAGGGATTGGTCCGTCAGGAAACGCTCATCAAAAGCCCGGGCATGACGCATCGCCACTTCTTGTGAGATCACGTCGAGACCAACGCCCTGGATACGAGACGCTGTACGCTCAAAATATTTGTCCACGACTTCTTTTTTGAGGCCAATCGCTTCAAAGATTTGGGCGCCGCGGTAGCTTTGGACCGTGGAGATGCCCATTTTAGAAATGGTTTTGATCACACCATTGATTGCGGCGTACAGGTAGTTTTGCACCGCCTTGTTTACGTCTACACCCGTGATCAATTTGCGTTCCACCATATCCTTGACCGCTTCGATGGCCAAGTAAGGATTGACTACTGTGGCACCAAAGCCGATGAGTAAGGCAAAATGATGCGTGTTGCGCGCGTCGCCGGATTCCACGACAATGGACGCCTGGGTGCGTAATTCCTCTTGCACTAGATAATGATGCAAGCCGGATACCGCCAACAGACTTGGTATGGGCGCCATTTGGGAATTAATGCCCCGGTCGGAGAGGATGATAATATTCACCCCTTTCCGGATTTGGGCTGCGGCAGCTTCAAACATCGTCTGCAGAGCGGACTCCAGGCCTTTGCCATCGTCCTGCACGCGGTAAAGCATTGGGATGGTGATGGACTTGAATCCCTTGATGTTCAAGTTGCGCAACTTGTCCATGTCCTCGTTGGAGAGGATTGGGTTTTCGATCAGAATTTGGTGGGCAGATTCTTCGCTTGGCTTCAGGATGTCACCCATGCTGCCCAAGGTGGTTTTGGAACTGGTGACGATTTTTTCGCGGATGGCGTCGATTGGGGGATTGGTGACTTGGGCAAAGAGTTGGCGGAAGTAGTTGTAGAGCAACTTAGGCTTGTCGGATAGCACGGCCAATGGAGTGTCGTCGCCCATGGCGCCAATCGCTTCCATGGCATTCATGACCATGGGGGTGATAATTTTGCGCAGTTCATCGTTGGTGTATCCGAAAGCCTGCAGGCGTTGACGCAGGTGGGTAGGGTCGTCTTTCTCTAAGGGTTCGCCCGCAGGTAGGTCCTTGAAAGCTAGCAGATTTTTGGCAAGCCATTCCTGATAGGGTTTGGATTTCGCGAGGTCGTCCTTTAGTTCTTCGTCTCCGATGATACGTTTTTTGGCGGTGTCGATTAGGAAAATACGACCGGGTTCCAAGCGTCCCTTCTTGAGCACGTTTTCTGGTGGAACATCGAGCACGCCGACTTCGGAGGCGAAAATCACCATGTCGTCCTTTGTCACATAGTAGCGGCTCGGACGCAGGCCATTACGGTCCAACACGGCGGCAACCACGGTGCCATCGGTGGCGGCGATGGAGGCTGGGCCATCCCAGGGCTCCATCAGAGTGGAGTGAAATTCATAAAATGCTTTACGGGCTGGATCCATCAGGTCGTGATTCTGCCAGGCTTCTGGGATCATCATTAACAAAGCGTGCGGCAAAGACCAGCCATTGATGTACAGGAATTCCAACGCGTTGTCGAACATGGAGGAATCTGAACCCGTCTCATCAATGATGGGATAGGTGCGTTTGAGATCGTCACCCAACAAATCGGAGTGCAAAATAGACTGACGAGCGCGCATCCAATTAACGTTGCCGCGTACTGTGTTAATTTCGCCGTTGTGGATGAGGAAGCGTTTTGGTTGGGCGCGATGCCAGCTAGGGAAGGTGTTGGTGGAAAAGCGAGAATGAACCAGAGCTATGGCGGATTCCACATCCGCGTCGGAGAGGTCGGGATAAAATTCGGAGACCTGAGTGGAGGTCAACATACCCTTGTACACCACGGTGCGAGAGCTGAAGGAGGGAGCATAGGTGCATTCCTTGCCAGGGATGCAGGATGCCGCTAACGCGTTCTCCGCGAGTTTGCGGATTACATACAGCTTGCGCTCAAAGGCGGAGGCGTCATTGGCTTTGAGGGTTCCTTTGGCCACCACGACCTGCCAGATCGAGGGCTCAGCTTCGCGTGCCGTATTGCCTAGACTTTGGTCGAGCACAGGCACCTTGCGCCAGCCGAGTGTCTTTTGGCCTTCGGCGGCGATGATTCCGTCAATCAATTTGCGGGCAGCCAGAGCGTCGGTGTCCTGGGGAGGGAGATACCACATGCCCACACCATATTCGCCTTGTGCAGGTAAATGGAATCCTTGGTTTTGGGCGACTTTTTGAAAGAATTTATGTGGCAACTGGATCAGAATGCCAGCACCGTCACCAGTATTTGTTTCGGCTCCAGTGGCTCCGCGGTGATCCAGATTGTGGAGAACCTGCAAGGCCTGGGATACAATGCTGTGTTTGCGTTCGCCCTGGACGCTGACAACAAAGCCGACGCCACAAGCGTCGTGTTCAAATTCGGGACGATAAAGGCCATTCTTGAACTGCTTGGGATCCATGATTCCCTTTCCTTTAAATATACTGGTCTGCAAATATAGATACCTGCCTGACGCATTGCTTGAGGTCCTAAAAACTATATTTAGCCCCCATCCCTCCTTCCGATCTCTCTGGAAGGCCGGATACATCTTTCTGTTTTTGTTCGATCTGTTTTTTGGAGTTTCTGTTTCAATGAAAAATCCCAAGCGTGGAATTCTCATTAGTCTGACCCCTTATGAAAAGCGTATTGCCATTATGGAAGACGGAGAGCTTGCTGAGCTCGTCGTGGAGGGCGTTCGTTCGAATCGGGTTTTAGGCAACATTTACAAAGGCGTGGTTCAAAAGGTCCTTCCGGGGCTGAAGGCTGCATTCGTTGACATCGGTTTGGAAAAAGCGGGGTTCCTGCATCAGGACGACGCTGTGGACCGTAACATCTTGCTCGCGAGGGAGTTCGGCGAGGAGGATGACGATGAAAAGGAAGGCGAGGAACTGGCCATAGACCAGATCCTCAAGGAAGGTCAGCAGATTATGGTGCAGGTGGTTAAGGAGCCGATTAGCACCAAGGGCGCCCGGCTTACTACCCATTTGAGCTTTGCGGGCCGTTTTTTGGTCTGTATGCCCAACACTAATTTTGTCGGTGTCTCCAAAAAGGAGCGCGACGGCTACAAACGGCGAGAGTTCAAGAAGATTGTGCGCCGTCTAAAGGCACCGGATGTGGGCTACATTGTTCGCACCAATGGCTTAGGCGAGTCCGAGTCGGAAATCAAAAAGCAGATGCATAACCTGGAATCCAAATGGGAGTCCTGCAAGAGTGCTTTCAATTCCCAGCCTCCAGAGACCTGTATCTATCAAGAATCCGACTCCATTGAGACCACCATCCGCGAGTATTTCGGCGATAACACGGACTACGTGTACATTGACGATAAGGACGAATACAACACGATGCGGGATTACCTCAAGGAGCTTTCGCCGGACAAGCTGGACAAGATCAAGCTGTGGTCGAGTACTGAAAGCCTGTTTGAGTATTTCAAAATTGAGGACGACTACGAGCGCACTCTGTCACGCACCGTTCGTCTACCCCGCGGTGGGAATTTGGTGATTGAGCAGACCGAGGCGTTGGTTTCCATCGATATCAACACGGGTCCAAAGGTGCACGGCAAAGACCAAGCTAAGAACATCCTGGAGACCAATTTGGATGCCTGCTACGAAATCGCTAAGCAGTTGCGCCTGCGCGACATTGGCGGTTTGGTCATCATCGACTTAATCGACATGGAGACCGATGAGGATCGTGACCAGGTCAACCAGGAGTTCAAAAAGGCGATCCGCAAGGACAAGGCGCCTATCAGTTTTTTGCCCATCAGCCAGTTTGGTTTGATGGAGGTGACGCGCAAGCGCGTGCGCATGAACCTGATGACGGAAAAAACCACCAAATGTCCGACTTGCGATGGCGCTGGACACATCTACACTTTGGAAACAACGGTATCGCTCATCGATCGTTGGATGGCTCGCGCCAAGCGCATGGGCCGCCGCCGTCGCTTCTCCTTGGTTGTGTCTTCCCCGGTGGTGAAGGTCCTGACGGAAAATTACGCCCGGTATTTCCATTACCTGGAGCATAAACACTCTATGCGCTTAGATCTTATGGAAGACGAGACTGCCTCGATGAACAAGTTCTACTTCCTGGATCCCGATACCCAGGAAGATCTGACCGAACTTTACAATTTCAGTTGATAAGCTTGTCCAGGATCCGCAGGAATTCCTGCGGAGGCCTGCAAGCCTTTCCTTGCCGGGTAAAGCCGTGCAAGGTTTTGCCGCGTACGAGCAAGTCCACGCCGCAGTGGACTTCGTAATCAAAGCGAAACCGGCTGGCGCCTTCTTTTGACAGGTGCATGGACACGGTCACGATGTCCCCGAAGCGTGCGGGTTTGAGATATTCCACCTCCAAACGGACCACGGGGAGCGAATATCCCTGGGCCTCAATGTCCTGATAGGGCAGACCCTGGGTCCGCAAGCCCTGCACACGCGCCTGCTCGAACCACACTGCATAGACGCTATGGTGCACTACGCCCATGGCGTCGGTTTCCGCATAACGGACTTCGATGGTGGTTTGGCTCGAAAACATCGGTTCTGTTGAGACTTATTTCTTCTGTTCTTTGGCCCAGCTGTCCTTGAGTTCGACGATGCGGTTGAACACCGGGGCGCCGTCCTTGGAATCGCGGGAATCCACGCAGAAGTAGCCGTGGCGCAGGAACTGGATGCGGTCAAAGGGTTTGAGCTCCTTGACCGAGGGTTCCAGCTTGGCCTGTTTGCGCACTAAAGAGTTCGGGTTGTAGAATTCCTTGTAGTCGTGGCCTTCGGGCACATCGGAAAGGTTCTCAAAGCTGAAGAGGTGGTCAAAAAGGCGAACCTCGGCTTCGAGGGCGTGCGCAACCGAGACCCAGTGCAGGGTGCCCTTGACCTTGCGTCCGTCTGGAGAGCCTCCGCCACGAGATTCGGGATCATATTCGCAACGAAGCTCCACCACGTTACCCTGCGCGTCTTTCACCACTTCTTTGCAGGTGATGTAGTAGGCGTGCTTGAGGCGCACCTCTGCGCCAGGTGCCAAGCGGAAGTATTTCTTGACCGGCACTTCCATAAAGTCGTCGCGCTCGATCCAGATCTCGCGTCCAAAGGGAATCATGCGTTTGCCCATGGTGGGGTCTTCGGGATTGTTGTCCGCCTCGATCATGTCCACCTTGTCCGCAGGCCAGTTGGCGATGACCACCTTGAGCGGGTCGAGCACGCCCATGCGGCGGGGAGCCACCGCATTGAGCTCTTCGCGGATGCAGAAGTAGAGCAGGTTGATGTCCACCACGCTGTCTGCCTTGGCCACGCCGATTTTTTCGGCAAAGGAGCGGATGGAGCTCGGGGTGTAGCCACGGCGACGCAGACCGGAGATGGTGGGCATGCGCGGGTCGTCCCAGCCCATGACGATTTTGTTTTGCACCAGTTCGAGCAACATGCGCTTGGACATGACCGTGTAGGTGAGGTTCAGACGGGCGAACTCGATCTGTTGTGGGCGATGGGGAAGCTCCAGAGCCTCGAGCACCCAATCGTAAAGCGGGCGGTGCACCTCGAATTCCAGGGTACAGATGGAATGGGTGATGCCTTCCATCCAGTCGCCGAGCGGATGCGCATAGTCGTACATGGGATAGACCACCCATTTGGCGCCGGTGCGATGGTGCTCCGCCTTTTTGATGCGGTAGATGGCGGGGTCGCGCAGGTTCATGTTGGGGGAGGCCATGTCGATTTTGGCGCGCAGAAACATGCGGCCTTCTTCCACCTCGCCACGGGTCATCTTGGCAAAGAGCTCCAGGTTCTCTTCCACACTGCGGTCGCGCCAGGGGCTGGGTTTGCCTGGAGCTGTTGGGGTGCCGCGGTATTCGCTCACCTGGTCGCCAGTGAGTTCGCACACGTAGGCCTTGCCTTTTTGGATGAGCTGGATGGCGAACTCGTAGCACTTGTCATAGTAGTCCGATGCGTAGAAACAACGGTCATCCCAGTCAAAGCCCAGCCAATGCACGTCCTCCTGGATGGAGTCCACGTATTCCTGGTCTTCCTTGGCGGGGTTGGTGTCGTCAAAACGCAAGTTGCACTGGCCGCCCACTCCGGCGAAACGCTTGGCGATGCCGAAGTTCAGGCAGATGGACTTGGCGTGGCCGATGTGCAGATAACCGTTGGGCTCCGGGGGAAAACGGGTGTGCACCGTGGTCCGTTTGCCGGACTGCAAGTCGGACACGATAATGTTTTCAATAAAATTGGAGGGTTCTGGAATCGCGGGATTGGAGCTGGTCATAGAGCCTCATTAAGTCAAACAGGGCGAAAATAGCAAAAAGAGGAAAGCTAAAATTATGCCAAGATCAATCTTCCACACAGCGTAGCGAAAACCGGTATAACTTGTCATCCATCGTTGTAAGCACACTAGTTCCTAGAGTGTACATGAAACGGGCGTATGCAACTTTTGGACTGTACTTCGTTGCCGTCTTCCAATAGCCGCTAATGCTGTCGTCATTATAGTGTGTCGAATAGCAATAACCACCTGGGAGGGCAGAAAAATCATAAGTGTCTAAGCCTTTGATGCTGGTAGCTGTGCTATCCCAACCGGTTTTCGACTTCAAATAAATTTGGGCGCTGTCAGAGCCACCAACGAAGTCCTCCAGGGTGTCCCATTCCGAGCTCAAAGGCACATGCCAGTCATCAGGACAGGCTCCTTGATGATGGATGGAATCCCCAAGGGTGACGGAGGCATAGCTTATGGACTCCTCCATTGCCGCATTCCAGCTGTAGAGGCGGCCGTATGTGGCGCTATCATAGAAGGAGGAATAATTCACGCTAGGCTTGTAGTGCAGATTCTCTGCCATCCAAGTTTGTGTGCCATTTTTACGGTTTTGTATGTATGGCCATCGCGTCCATCTGTAAGGGTGTTATTCGAATTCGATGTCGGAGCGGAGCCTGTTCCGCTGTCATCGCAAGACTTTTCAATCCAGAAAATCTAGGACGAGCGGTCGTCCGTCCGACAGGGCCTCCCATTGCTCCAAGGTGGTTTCTCCACGCAATGTCAGGCGGAACTGGCAACCCGCGCGCTTGGCGAGTTCCCAGTCGGTATACAGGCGGTCACCGATAAACAGGACTTGGGAAGCGGAGTGCTGGGCGAAGACCGGGGACAGGATTTCTGGGTTGGGTTTGCCGAAGACGCATTCGGGACGCCGTTTATATGCGGAAGCAAAGAGCTCCACCAGGCTGCCGACATCTGGCACAGGACCAGCGGGGTTGGGACAAACAAAGTCGGGATGGGTGATCCAGTAAGAAGTGCCATCTTGCAGGCGCCAGCCGATTTCGCACAGATCTTGGTAGGAAAGCGTGTCGTCATAGGTGAGGACCACGCACTCTGTTTTGTTGCGGGGTGCGCGGCATTCGCATTCGGGCAATTGCTTCTGGAGCCATGCCTGCACATCGGGATTGGCCTGGATCCAGAGATTCCGCAATCCATTGGCGCGTACCGCCTGGACCAGGCTATGCAGGGGAGAAAGAACCTGGGAGAGTTGGACCGGAAACCCGAGTCGCACGAGCTTTTCCCAGGTGCAGTCCGGCGTTTTGGAGGTGTTGTTGCTTAAAAAGAAAAGCGGTTTGCGTTGCTGGGCTTCGCGGACAAAGTTCAAAGCTCCGGGCAGGGCCGATTCGCCTAAATAGAGAGTCCCATCGAGATCCGCGACCACAGCCGCTACCGGGTTCCAGTCAATGGGGACAAACTCAGTGGCGGGCATCGGCCTCAAGACGGAGATAGGATTGAAGGGAATCTTCCCAGTCAGGAACGGGTACGGCAAAGGTTTTATGGATCAGGGTTTTGTCCAGCACGGACCAGGTCGGACGGCTGGCTGGTGAGGCATACTCGCTTGAGGACACCGCATCCACGGGGATGATTCGTTGCAACAACCCCATTTCTTTAGCGTGCTTTTGAATCGCCAGAGCGAAGGTATACCACGTGATACGCCCTTCATCGGTGAAATGATAGATGCCAGGATGTTGGCCTGAAGCCAAGATATGGAGGAGAGCCTGGCAGAGGTCCACAGTCCAGGTCGGGGCGCCCCATTGATCGTTGACTACACGCAAGCCATCGCGTTCCGCCATAAGGCGTAGCATGGTTTTCACAAAATTGTTGCCGTGGATCCCATAGAGCCAAGCGGTACGCACAATCCAGTGCTTGGGGTTCAGCGCGGCCACTCGGAGTTCCCCTTGGGCCTTGGTGCGACCATACACACTGGATGGATTCAGAGGCGCATTTTCGTTTAATGGCTCTGGAGGCTGCCCATTAAGCACATAGTCTGTAGAGATGTGGAGAAACCCGATATTCCTTGCGGCTGTTTCTCGGGCAAGATTTTCTGGGCCAAGAGCGTTGACCTGGAAGGCTTTGGGTTCCTCGGATTCCGCTTTGTCCACCGCCGTGTAAGCCGCACAGTTCAGCACGAAATCTACCGGATGCTGATCCAGTCTAGAACGAACCGCGATAGGGTCGCAGATATCCACCTCGCAATCCGTTGCAAAACAAACATGGCCTGCTTGGAGGGCCAATGGAATAAAGTCTTGGGCCAGCATGCCCGAAGCTCCGGTGATCCAAATACGCATGGAAAAAAGATAGGATCTTTATGGGCTTTGGAATTCCAGAGAACGGCATGCTTTTCGCGAAACGACGTGCTGGGTTCGGCGCGACGTCCTCCTTTTTGACAGGATTTACGGGATGGGATTGGAGTTCTGAGCGACAGCCAAGTTAAAGGTTAGAGGGTAAAGGTTAGCAGGTTGCTAAAAAACGCCATTTCGGATCTTTTCGGCTACGACTTTGCCAAAGTTCGTCATGCTCAATTGCCATAATTCGCCTCATTATGGCGCTTTCGCATTTCTGCTTTGGCTTTGTCTCGCTCGAAAATCCCCATGAAATCGAGTTCTTTAGCAACCTGTTAGAGGTTGGAGATTCAGAGACGCGGCACGAAGTTCGCAGCGCAGACGTCGTGTCGAACAGGCTCACGCGGGGACGCGGAGGCAACTCTTTTTTGACAGGATCTACAGGATAAAACCGGGCTGGGAAAGTCCTAGGGAAAAGGTTAAAGGGTAGAGGTTAGAAGGCCAGACTCTGATCTTTTCAGAATTCCCATCTCTAACCTGGCTATCGTTCATATGCGCGCGTCAGGGTTTGTTGGGACCAAACGCCATGCGCAGTAGGTCGGGGCGATTTTGGATCCACCAGGAGATGTCATGTTCTCCCTGTGGTTCCCAGACAAGGCGGGCATTTGGAATTTGTGCGCAAAAAGTCTCCATCCAGGGCCGGGTCAGAGCGGCGGGGAAATTTTGGTCGCGTCCGCCTTGCAGAAAAAGCCAGGATCCTCTGGATAAAACAGAAGCCACCTGTGGCAGAGCGTTTGCGGGAATCCAGGCTCCAGGATAAGTGCTAATCAGAACTCGCCTCGCGATGGCGTGCTTTCCTTGCAAGCTATAATGGGCCACACCGAATCCTCCGTCGGAAACGGCCACAAATTCGAGATTCGACAAATCCACCGGGTAGCGTTTGGCGACGGTGTCAATCAGAGATTCTATTGCATTCAGACCAGCAGGGCTGAGCCAATCGCGATCCATACATGCTGATGGACTCGCCACCACCACATGGCGCCCTTGCAACCAGGGCAACAACGCCTTGCCTGCCTCGTATCCCTTTTCACATTTTCCGCTGCGCATTCCCCCATGAAGCCAAATGATCAGTCCGGGTTTCGATTTTGTCTTGGCGGTGTGCTCTTTCCAGATTGCGGCGGCGGAATGGGTTTGACCCACTTGGACTCGCACGCTATCCCAGGTCTGGGCATTCAGAGCAATGGACAACAGGGCAATAAAAAGGAATGCTTTCATTTCGGAATCCTAAACCAGGGGCGGAAACGATAAAAGGAATGATATTCTCGCCATAAGCCGATGAAACCCAGGAATGAAAGCGCCGAAACCAACGCGGCAATGCTTGCCATTTGCCATCTCCAGATAGTCAGTTCCTTGCGGTCTAGTCCCCCTTCTGTGCAATCTAAATCGGTTACAATCCATTCGTGGTCCAGGTTGCGTTTGGCTCGGATTCGCATTCCGGTTTGGGGACCGAACCACTGATCAAAACGTTCCCGATTCGCCGGGTTCATCCATAAGCGAAATGTGGCGCTGTCATCATCATTGATGCGGAAGGAAATGCGTCCAAACAAGGGGGATTGACGGGCTTCGTGAACCATCCCGAAAAAAAGATCCTCTTCGGAATTCAAACTCATAAAAACCGGAAGCGCCTGACCGCACCACCATAAGGCGATCAGCGCCAGCATGAAAAGAAGATTCAGACACGTAAGACGGCTGCAACGACGACGGAACCATTGACGCAACATGAAATATCCTACCGCGAAAATCTGGCGACCCAGACCATCATAACCACAAGAAGCAGAATGGAGAACAAATATACAGTTAGATGGATTTTTTTCTGGAAGTTCGTTTCTTGATGGAGGCGTTGCTGGTATTTGCGAATCAGTTCATCCACCACCAGTTGCAGGCTAGAGCGATCCATAGTTGTGAAGGCATTCTGTTGGCGAACACTCTCCGCGAGAAGTCGTTGAATCTCGGACTTCGGGGTTTC
>DATIQS010000128.1:0-10007 GCA_035470605.1 Fibrobacteraceae bacterium | reverse complement strand
GTTTTTTCTCGGTCAAGTCCAGCTAAAACAAGGGCATCAATCTGCTGCGATGGACGCGTTTTCTAGAGCCGCTAAAGTTTATTGGGAACTTGCGTTACAAAAGCATTTCCTCCAAGCGGCGCAGGCCAGGCAGGGCTTCCGGCCGACGGATCCACAATTGGAAACCTATTTGGAACAGATTCGTTCTGTTTCATCTTCTTCTACGGATCCTTGATGGATTTTCCTCATCTGATGATTGGAATTTTGACTTCCGCCTTGGGAGCTGGCTATTTCGTTTATGGGAAGCGGCAATCCCGCTTTCTCCTGATTGGAGCCGGGGTGGCGCTTTGCGTGCTTCCCTTAGTCCTTGACAGCATCCCGGCGCTGATTCTTGTGGGACTTGTATTGGCTGTAGTTCCTTGGTTTATTCGTTGATGCTGCCGATTCCTTCTGAATCTGAGGCGGGTTCAGCAGGGGCGTCCTCGACTGCTGGCGTCGTCGCATCTGAAGCTGTGGTCAAATCATAATTGCGGTCGCCTCCAAATCCCATAGGCCAATAGATCAAAGCATAGGGAGGCCAAAAGATGGATACAACACGGAAGTGGGCAGGAACCTTGCCTTCTTGGATGACTTCGCCATTCTTTTCTAACCTGTAAGGAATACCACCAGCAGCAGTCCAGAAGTATGGACGTGTAACCACCCTTCCATTATCACCGACGGTCACAGGTTGGACTCAATTTCCCAGATAAAGTTGTGATTCTTCTGGAATTCGAAAATTGGCCGAAGTCGAACAGCCCAGCAGCGTTAACGTTGTAAGCAAGGCAACCCAAATAAAACGCATAGAAAAGCCTCCATATTTGAATCCATCGGGGCCCTATAGTATAGAACTTTAAAGTTTAGATCGGAGAATACATATCTTAGAAAAACGAGGTCTCTTATGTTTTCCCTTTGGCTTTGGCTTGAAGAATCTTGGCACATGGCGGAAGCGATGGCGCCTTGGTTGCTGTTGGGTTTTCTGGTTTCTGGTCTTTTGCATAGTTTTCTTCCCCGGGGTTGGATCCGTCGTCATTTGTCTCAGGACGGGTTTCGCGGCGTCTGGAAGGCGGCCTGGATGGGGGCCCCGTTGCCTCTTTGTTCTTGCGGTGTGATTCCGGTTGCGCGCTGGTTGCGTAAGGAGGGCGCGTCACGCAGTTCGACGATGTCTTTTCTGGTGGCAACTCCAGAAACCGGTGTGGACTCTATTCTCGCTACCTTGGCGTTGTTGGGCCCATTGTTCGCCGTTGTCCGCCCTACGATTGCCATCGTTTCTGCGCTATTGTTGGGCTGGTTGGTTTCTCGTCTTGTTTTTGCTCATCAGGATGTGGAGGATGCGCGCACGGAATGTGCGGATGGGTGCGTGAGTTCCTCCGGGACGCCAGGGGTTTTGCGTACGACTTCTGGTTCTTTGAAACAGCGCTTTGGGGCTTCGCTGCGGTACGGTTTTCAGGAATTGT
This sequence comes from Fibrobacteraceae bacterium, assembly GCA_035470605.1. GTDB lineage: Bacteria > Fibrobacterota > Fibrobacteria > Fibrobacterales > Fibrobacteraceae > CAIRAY01. Next base: position 8,535 of record DATIQS010000128.1, on the reverse strand, counting down.
TGGAAGATGTTGCCCCCTGGTTGACGATTGGCTTGCTGGTGGGAGGTGCGATTAGCGCGTGGGTTCCCGCAGATTTTCTCGTAGAGGCTGGAGCCTGGGGTGTTTGGGGCTCTTATGCGGCGGCCTTGCTTCTCGGTATTCCTTTGTATGTCTGCGCTACGGGGAGTATCCCTATCGCGGCAGCGCTGATGGCCAAAGGGGTTTCTCCTGGAGCCGCTTTGGTGTTTCTTATGGTGGGACCTGCCACCAATATGGCGACGATTGCGTTCGTCGGCGGGCAATTTGGTAAAAGAGTTCTGGCTTTGTATCTGTCGGTGATTGCCGGTGTGGCGGTTTTTATGGGGAATGGTTTGGATTTGATTTCTGGCTGGTGGCCCCAGTCCTTTGGAACTCCTGCGGTGGATCCGGCCTCGCATTGGGCTTGGGTACACGCCTTGTTGGGCCTCCTCCTTCTCGCTTTGCTGATTCCGGTTTGGTTCCGTCGAATCTCTCGCCTGTTCCCTCGGCGCGCTCGTTTTCAAAGCGCATCTGTCTCCTGGGAGATTCCGGGCGTCAGTTGCGGGAATTGCGCTCGCCATGTGGAAAAAGCGGCTCGTCAAGTTCCTGGTGTCGAGTCCGTTCAGGTGAATATCCCGCAGAAACGCGCTATTTTTCAAGGATCCTTTGACGTCGGAATTTTGCGCCAGGCTCTAACCGATGCCGGCTATCCTCCTGCTTCTGCGGGTTTGAGTTAAAATCCGATGCCTGCCGCAAGACCTAGCCAGTGCACCCGTTGACGGCTGTCCGCATAGCCGCCTGGTTGCCCCTGAATCCAGTGCACATAAAGGTTGATATCACGATGCCATCGAGGAATGCTCCTCTGGTATCCTGCCGCAAGGGAGACACTCCAGGTTTCGGCCATCACGGGGTAATCCACTGTCTGGACGACAATGGAATCCCCTTCCTGGAAATGCACCTGTGTAGATACCTTTCGTTCTCCTTCCCGGATTTGACGTCCGTAAACGGAAGCCCACAAGGTATTCAGGCTATCGAAATGCCAGCGGAGTTCCCATGCGGCGGTCCATCCTAGGCTCCAGGTTTTCTGGAGGTTTGCCGCTTCTGGTGTGTTTCGGGAATACACGTAGGCCTGTCCTCGGATTTCTGTCAAAATGGTGAGACGCTGTCCAGTTTTCCAGCGAACGCCGCTTTCTAGTGCGTTCAAATTCAGATTGCGGTACACCCCGTCCCAGATGGCGTGATATGGCGATTTTCCGTCGTCGAACATGCCAGCGGTGGCGTGGGCGCTTTCATGGAAAAAGGCAAGGGAGAGGCCCCAGTTCCCAAAAGCGTGCCAGTCGGACTCAATCCGCAGATAACCCCGCCATTGATGGTTAGGCAAAATCTCCTCGTGGAATTCCTCCTCGTTGCGTAGCTCGACAAACCCGCCGGCCCAAAGGTGTTCTTCTCCTAAATGATCCCCGATTCGCAACCAGGAAACCCCGGTGTACTGATACTCTATGGCCGGACGATCCAGACTCGCCAGGGGGACAGAAAATAATCCCTCCGCCCAGGTTGTTCCTAGTAACGTCAAACAGCAAAGGATCCAAGAGTGCGCCATGTCACAAAGTTCCTTTATTTCCTGCAAAAATCACAGTGTTTAGGTCTTGCGTCTCTGACATCCCTATGCGGAAATAGGTATTTTGCTCCCTATGTCCGTTTTAATGCGTTCTATTTCTGGAATCCGCGGTATTGTCGGGGATTCCTTGACTGTGGATACTTTGGTTTCTCATGTGCGTGCGTTCCTGCAGGTCACTCGGGCGCGGCGCATCGTGTTGGGGCGTGATTCCCGTCCTACCGGCTCCGCAATTTGTGAAGTGGTGTCCGGGGTGTGCCGTATGGCTGGGGTCTCCGTAACAGATCTGGGTCTGGCCACGACTCCTACGGTGGAGCTAATGGTGGCTCAATGCCACGCGGACGGCGGGATTATCATCACGGCAAGTCACAATCCCATCGAATGGAATGCCTTAAAGTTTCTGAACAACAAAGGCATGTTTCTGGGACCTATGGAGGTGAAGGAATTATTTGCCTTGGCGGATCAAGGTGGTTTTTCCTGGCCAAATTGGGAACAGATGGGCTCTCTCGAAAAACGAGCCGATGGGGATCAGTTGCATATCGACGCCCTGTTGCGTTTATCGGTGGTCGACGTTCAGGCAATTTCTAAGGCTCATTTCAAAGTCGCAGTGGATGCGGTGAATGGTGCGGGTTCTAAGGTGGTGCCTGCCTTGCTGCGCCAGTTAGGCTGCGAAGTGGTGGAACTTCATTGCGAACCCAATGGCCTTTTCCCGCGTGGAGCCGAACCCTTGCCGGAGAATCTGAAAATTTTGGGAGATGCCGTTCGCCAACAGGGTTGTGCCGTGGGCTTTGCTTTGGATCCCGATGCGGATCGTTGTGCTTTGGTGGATTCTCATGGACGCGCGGTCGGGGAGGAGTACACCCTGGCTATCGCTAGCGATACCGTGTTGGACCGACTGAATGGGCCGATTGCTATCAATCTTTCCAGCTCTCGTATGAACGAGGATGTGGCGGAACGCCATGGGCAGCAATGCTTTCGCGCTTCAGTAGGCGAAATCAACGTTTCCTTAGAAATGATCGCCAAGGGATGCGTTATGGGCGGTGAGGGGAACGGCGGCACGATTCTGCCAGCTCTGCATTATGGGCGAGACTCCCTGGTGGCTTGTGCGCTGATTCTCGATTGGATGGCGCGCTCGGGAAAGCGTGTGGAGGATTGGGTGGTGGAGCATCCCGCCTATGCCATGCCCAAGAAAAAATTCCGACTTGGCGCAAAATCGGTGACGGAGGTTCTGGCTCAGGTTGCCTCTCATTTCCCCGATTGGCGACAGGACACCCGTGACGGTTTGTGGCTGGGGAAAGGGAAAACCTGGCTTCATGTCCGCGCCTCCAATACAGAACCCGTAATCCGCGTCATCGCTGAAGCACCTACCGCATCTGAAGCGGAAGGGCTCTGCGCTCAGGTGGAAGCGTTTCTTTAAAAATCAGAGAGGCCCCCATGTGTGGAATTGTCGGAAGCATCGGAAACAACGCCGCGATCGATATCCTGATTGACGGATTAAAAAGGCTTGAATACCGTGGCTATGATAGCGCCGGGGTTTCCGTACTGGAGCAGGGAGAACTGGTGACCGTGCGATCCCCTGGCAAAATTGTGGCCTTGGAAGCCAAGCTGCAAGGTAAACCGCTGAAGGGTACCCTGGGCATTGCCCATACGCGTTGGGCGACTCATGGTGCCCCAAGTGAACGCAATGCGCATCCCCATGTTAGCTCAGATGGCCGCATTTCCGTGGTGCATAACGGCATTATTGAAAATTTTGCCCCTCTAAAAGCCCGATTGCAGTCCGAGGGAGTTGTCTTTCACTCCGACACAGACACCGAAGTCATCGCTCAACTGATCGCTCGACAGTATCGCGGCGATTTGAAAACGGCTGTGGTGCAGGCGTTGAATATGTTACGTGGCGCCTTCGGTATCGCGGTCATCTGCCGTGACGAACCGGATGTGCTTATCGGTGCGCGTCGTGGTAGTCCGCTTATCGTTGGGGTGGGTCAGGGGAACCTTTTCTTGGCTAGCGACGTTTCGGCGATTGTGAATCATACCTCCAACGTCATCTATCTGGATGACAACGATGTGGCGGTGCTTCACCGCGATCATTCCTACCAGATTCTTAATCTCGCCAGTCAGGAAGTGAGTCGCGAAGTGCAGCAGGTGGATTTTTCTCTGGAGCAGGTGGCCAAGGGTGGTTTCGATCATTTCATGCTTAAGGAAATTTTTGAACAGCCAGAGGCAATTCGCAACTGCACCCGCGGGCGTCTGTTGATTGGTGAGGGCTCGGCGAAATTGAGCGGCCTGGACACGAATATCCACGAACTGCGCTCTATCGACCGCATCATCATCACCGCTTGTGGAACCAGCTATTATGCGGGGATGGTGGGTGAATACATGATTGAGGAGTTGGCGGGCATTCCCGTGGAGGTGGAATATGCCTCGGAGTTCCGCTATCGCAATCCCATCATTGGCCCCAATACCGTGGTGATGGCTCTTTCGCAATCTGGAGAAACGGCGGACACCTTGGCTGCCATGAAGGAAGCGCGCCGTAAAGGTGCTTCTGTCCTTGGAATTTGCAACGCGGTGGGCTCTAGCATTGCTCGCGTATCCAATGCTGGCGTTTATCTGCATGTCGGTCCAGAGATCGGTGTCGCCTCTACTAAGGCCTTCACTGCTCAAGTCACGGTGCTGGCGCTGGTCGCCCTGTTGTTGGGGCGTATGCGTCGGGTTTCCCACGAGCAGGGCATGGAAATCGCGAAAGCAATTGAACGCCTCCCGGAAAAAATTGAACAGGTTCTAGCGCTCAACGATCAGATTCGCGAGATCGCGCAGCATTTTTCCAGGGCCAATAATTTCCTCTATCTGGGGCGCCACTATAATTATCCTGTGGCTCTGGAAGGAGCGCTCAAACTCAAGGAGATTTCCTATATCCATGCAGAAGGTTATCCTGCGGCAGAAATGAAGCATGGCCCCATTGCTCTGATTGACCAGAACATGCCCGTGGTGGTAATTGCCCCCAAGGATGCTTTGTTTGAAAAAGTGCTTTCCAATGTGCAGGAAATTCGTGCACGCAATGGTCGTATCTTGGCGATTACCACAGACGACGCCACTCATTTGGAACAATTTGTCGATCATGTGATTTGCGTCCCTTCCACCATTCCCATGCTCATGCCTGTCCTTACCTGCGTGCCGCTACAGTTACTGGCCTATCACATCGCGGTTTTGCGTGGCAATGACGTGGATCAGCCCCGCAATCTGGCTAAGAGCGTTACGGTGGAATGATGTCAGGTCGTCCAGAACCTTACGAGGTGCATATCGGGCCCTTTGAAGGACCGATGGATCTGTTGCTGTATCTGGTGCAGAAGAATGAGCTCGACCCGATGAGCATCTCCTTGGCTCAAATCGCGGATCAGTATTTAGCGTGGCTCAAGGATTTTAGCCAAGCCGACCTTTCCGAGGCCGGGGAATTTTTGGTGATGGCGGCTCGTCTCATGGCGCTAAAGGTGCGGGAACTGCTGCCCAAAGATCAGCAATCCGAATTGGAGCAGATGGAGTTCGACCAGGACCGCGAAAAACTCATCCAGCAGATGTTGGAATACCAGCGCTTTAAGGATGTGGCTTCAAAGTTGCAGTCCATGGAAAATGAGCAGGCAGGGACATTCTATCGCGGTCGTCTAGAGCGCGCCCGATCGGAAGAGGATTCTTTGGCCGACGCCGGGATCTGGCAGTTGTACCAGGCGTTTCGCCGGAGCCTAAAACTTCAGGGCCGTGCGGGGAATGTGCATACCATCGAATTAGATGATGTCACCTTCGAGGATCGCCAGCAGCATATTCAGAATTACTTGCATCGTAACGGCAGGGCTCTTTTTGAGGATCTTCTCGGTCGGGATACCCGCCCTCTGGTTGCCGTGGTGACCTTTATGGCGTTGATGGAGATGGTGAAGACTGAAGACGTAATCCTCCGTCAAAGTGAAATCAAAGGAGCTATTTGGGTGTATCGCCGCAAGAGCAATACGGACTTTGCCGATGAGATGGCGGCAGATACGTTTATTTTAAGCCCCGATGCCCATTTACTGGGTGGTTTAGTTGAGGCGGTTCGGGAGCGCAATGCGGAACTAACCCGTCAAACTCATGTGACTCTGGATGCCGTTCTCCGCGAAGCGATGAACTGGGTGCAACGTGGTCAGGCCGTTGGCGATCAGGATTTAGCCTCCATGCTTTCTGGAACCTTGGTTTTGGAGACGGACAAAGTAGGAGCAGACACGGAAGACTCTAAAAGTCCTTTTGAGGAACCCCCAAATTCAGAAGCCACTCCGCCTCCAGAAGAACCTGGATCAGAACCTTCCGTTTAACCTAGATCCCGTAGTTGGGGTCAACTGACGGTCCTCTTCCTGTGGACCGCCCTGGGGCACACCTTTGGCAAACCCAATCGCCTCATCCATGGGGCTCGTGCTGGGCACATTAAAAAAAGCCCCGGCAATTATGCCGGGGCGAACTGCCTCACCTGGACTCGAACCAGGGACCAACCGGTTAACAGCCGGTTGCTCTACCGACTGAGCTATGAGGCATCGTCGTTAGTTTGGCAAATATAGAACGAGTCTGGAAAACTTCAAGGGCTTCGGCTTTATCCTTGTGAAGGGAAGAAATTATATTCACAAAAGCGTTTTCCGAACACAATCCAAGGAGCCATCATGAACGCCCTGAAATACTTCTTTTTCGCCTGTGCGCTGGCTATGGTTCTCGGCAGCTGTGCTGAGAAACCCCAACCAGAAACCATCATTGATCAAAGCGACTGTTCTGATGACTCCCGCTTCAAGGACGGTTGCGACTAGCCGCTTATCCTATCTTTGCGCCTTATGGGCGCATTTACGCATCGGAATTTCCGCCTGTATTTTGCAGGTCAGGTGGTATCCCTGGTGGGAACTTGGATGCAAAATATTGCCCAATCCTGGCTGGTGTACCGTCTGACTGGCTCTTCGGCAATGCTAGGACTGGTGGGCTTTGTCTCCCAAATACCCGTCCTAATGCTTACCCCGGTTGGGGGAAATTTGGCGGATCGTTGGAATCGGCGTAGACTTCTTGTAGCGACCCAAGGGGTCTCTCTCTTTTTGGCTTTTATTCTAGCCCTTCTGACGTTGACGGGCTGGATTCGTGTTTGGCAAATTCCTGTTTTGGCTGTTCTTTTGGGGATCGTGAATGCCTTTGATATGCCGACCCGACAATCCTTTGTGGTGGAAATGGTGGGGAAAACGGATTTGCACCAGGCGATAGCATATAATGCAACAGCATTCAATGCGGCCAGGCTCATCGGACCAGCTGTGGCTGGCGTTCTGGTGGCTTGGATCGGGGAAGGTTGGTGCTTTTTTGTGAATGGGGTTAGTTTTCTGGCGGTGATTGCCAGTTTGCTTGCTATGCGTATGCCCCCGTGGAAACCACCCAAACATTCTAGAAATGACTGGTCAGAGGCGTTACAGGGCTTTCATTATGTGAGACAGACTTTACGGGTTCGGGCCGTAGTTGTTTTGTTGGCGGTTTCCAGTGTGATGGGAACCTTTTTTATGGTGTTGATGCCTGTGATCTCCTGTGACATCCTTCATGGAGATTCTCGTACACAAGGTATCTTGATGGCTTCCTCAGGCCTTGGCGCCCTACTTAGCGCCCTGCAACTGACTCGTGTTCATGGCGCTCCCGATCCCGATTTTATTGAACGGCGCATTGCCTGGTCTTCGATTTGTTTCGGTCTCTGCCTTGCGGCGTTCGCTTTCTCTCGCAATCTTCATCTTTCTATGCTCTTGCTGGTTGGCGTGGGATTCTGTATGGTGGGGATGGTCGCTCGGGTCAATACACTGTTGCAAACCCTGGTTCCCGATCATCTGCGTGGACGAGTCATGGCGATTCATGCCATGGCGTTTTTGGGAATGACTCCATTCGGTGCCTTGCTTTCTGGAGCTGCGGCACAACGCCTAGGCGTTCCTCTCACCATTTTTTTAGGGGCTTTGGCAACTACCGCGGCAGGCGTTTGGTATTGGAGCGGCAGGACTCGCTCTTGTACTTAAGATCCCGTCAGCAAAAATTTTGAGGAATCCTTTCGCCTAACGTCCAGAAGCACTTCGCAAATCCCGGATCGCTTCCACGACCTTGTCCCAAGCGCCCTGGTTAAGCCATTCCTTACGAAAAATGCTGGTTCCAAAAGCAACCGCGTCAGCGCCGCTCTCAAAGTATTGCGTTACATTTTGAGCACCCACGCCCCCACAGGCGAGTAAAGGAATATCATGAAATGGCCCTCTTAACTCTTTGAAATAAGCAGGTCCACCCAGAGCTTTTGCGGGGAACACTTTCACACATGTAGCTCCAAGAGCGTATGCCTTCTGAATTTCTGTGGGAGTAAGCGCACCAGGCAAGCAGGGAATATCGCGACGGACGCACTCCGTAATCAGATCCGAATCACAATGGGGAGAAACAATGAACTGGGCCCCGGCCTCCAAAGCCAGTCGCAATTCTTCCAATGTCAGCACCGTACCCGCCCCCACAAGAATACTCATGGGGCGGCATTCCATCACCAATTGCTGAATCCTCTTTGCCGCGTCAGGAGTATTCATGGTGACTTCCAAAAACTCTAAACCGGATTCATCGGCGGCCAGAGTTAAAGGCCGGATGTGTTTGGCTTCAATCCCCCGCAGAATTCCTAAAAAGGGACTCGCTCGCAGAGAGGAAAGAAAAGAGGAGGATACCATAGACGCGAAATGTTCTTTTTTCTGAATGGATTGGCAAACATGGACAAAACAACGCTTCTTTATATATTTGCCTGCGAAACGGACAATTAGCTCAGTTGGTTTAGAGCGTTGCCTTCACACGGCAAAGGTCACTGGTTCGAATCCAGTATTGTCCATAAAATTGTGGCTGGGGCCCAGAGCCTAAATGGAGCGATATGGGTATCTTGA
>DATIQS010000127.1:0-6247 GCA_035470605.1 Fibrobacteraceae bacterium | reverse complement strand
TCTGGATCAGGCCTTCCTCGCCTAATGCTATGCGACGAAGTTGGACTCGGCAAGACAATTGAAGCCGGTATGATCTGGCATGCGCTGAAATCACGGGGCCGCGTGACTCGTGCACTAATTCTCGTGCCAGAATCCCTCAAGCATCAGTGGATCGTTGAAATGTTACGACGCTTCAACCAATTTTTTACGTTGCTTGATCCGGGTTTCATTCAATCTCTGGCAGCCTCTGGGGACCGCATTGGTAACCCATTCCTCGCTCGCAACGAAATGTTAGTCACCTTTGAATATCTCTTGGAGGAACCTGCGCTTGTTCGGGATCTCCTCAAGGCCCAATGGGACTTGCTCATTGTAGATGAGGCACACCACCTTGTCTTTGAAGGGGATTACCAAAGTCCGCAATACAAGATCGTCAACGCCATTGCCGCCAAGACCAAAGGTTTGTTACTACTCACCGGAACTCCGTTGCAATTGCATCCCGAAGCGCATTTTCACCGTCTGCGAATGCTGGATCCCGCACGCTTTCAGGACTTCGGCGCCTTCATGAAAGAGCAGGAGCAGTACCGCAAACTGGTGAGTGATCTGGACAAATTGATGAAAACCGCACAGGATAGTGGCATTCAGCTCTCTTGGGACGAAATTCAGAAACGACTCCCCAAAAAATCTCCGGTGCGTCCATGGCTTGAGAGCGTATCGACTCATTCTCTAGAAGCCAGTGAATGGGTCCGTCGCATTGTGGATGCCTTAGGCACGGGCTCCGTGGTCTTCCGGAATTCCCGTAAGGGTGTTGGTGGCTTTCCGAAACGAAGTTTGCATGAGCATCCCCTCCCCCCAAATCCCACGTACCGCAGGGCCGTGGCCATGACCATGGAGCGAGACCCAGAAAATTCCATCGGCATCGCGATCAATGGGTTAATGATGCACAACATTCCAGATGCCTGGAATCTGGATGAACGCGTCGTTTGGCTCAAAGATTTCCTTCAGGAAATGAAGGAAGAAAAGGTCCTACTGATCTGCTCGGATCAAGAGGTCGTCAAGGCATTGAGCCATATGCTTCCCAGCATCATCGGTCCAGAAGAATTTGTGCTCTTCCATGAGAATATGGATTTGGTGACGCGAGACCGTGCCGCAGCCTGGTTTGCTCGTCGTAACGGAGCCCGATTGCTTGTCGCTTCTGAAATCGGTTCGGAGGGCCGCAATTTTCAATTTGCCCGTCATCTGGTTCTCTTCGATCTCCCACTGGATGCGGCCTTGTTGGAACAGCGAATCGGACGTCTTGACCGCATTGGGCAACGCGATGAAATCCATTTGCATGTTCCCTATACGCAAGGCTCCGCGCAAGAAGTCCTTTATTCTTGGTATAACGATGGCCTGGATGCCTTCCTCAATCCCTTGATGGGATCGGGTGAGGTCTACATGACTTATGCCAATGAATTGCTTTCCGCTATGGACCATCCAGCCTCTTTCCCTGAATTTCAGAAAAAGGTTCTCCCGGCCGCACGGAAAATGGTGGACAAGTTGCGTAAGGATGTCGAAGAAGGGCGCGATCGTCTCCTGGAATTCAATTCCAGAAATCCGGCCCTTGCGCAGGAACTTGTGCGCCAGGTAGACGACATGGATGCCGATCGGGACTTGCAGAATCTCGTCTTTGAGGCGTTAGAAGTCTTCGGGGTTGAAGTGGAAGAAGGGTCGTTACCTCGATCCATGATTCTAAAAACGACACCTCAAATGCGTTATGACATCCCCGGTCTGACAGAAAAGTCGCGCATCGTTTCCAGTGTGCCGGTAGAAGGCGAGGAAGGCGAGCATGACGAGGCCTATAACGAAATCGGTGTTTCCGTGACCATGGATCGCCACGAGGCCCTGGATCATGACAATATGGATTTCCTCGGTTGGGAACACCCCACGTCTCAAGGCGTGCTGGATTTGCTGACTATGGATGAGTTTGGTGCAGCCGCTTGTGTGCTATGGAATAAAGCTCCGAGCAAGGGGCTCATCATGCAGTATAATTTTCTCCACGAACCCGTCCTTTCCCCAGACTGGGGACTCAGTGACCTTGCGGGTCCAGAGATGATCACGGTGCTTGTCGATTCCAAGGGAGAGGAAAGGGAGTCCATGCTGGAAGCCTTAAACGAGGCCCCTTTAAAAAATTGTGCCCTTCCTCAAGGTCCAGCTCTCTCCGCAAAAATGAAATATTTTGCCAGCGACGCCCTGTCCACAGCACGCCAGGCGGCCTTGCACAAGTCTCAAGAGATCGCCACAAAAGCAGCAGAGCGCGTCGGGGAACGTTTGGAACGCGAATACCAGCGAGCTCAGTACTTATTGGCGCTGCAAGGCAAAAGCGAAAATACCGCCTTTCTGGTAGAGTTCCGCCGCAGCATCGTTGAGCGCAAAAAAGCCGTCCTGGCACCGCAACTCCGTCTTGACGGAATTCGTCTGCTCGTCTGCCGTTAATCTAAAACCTGCAGTTGAGACTGCGGGTAATGAATGCTGTAGCTACAACGAAATACCCCCGTCAAACCGGCAGGTAGCACCTCAAGCTCCGAGAAATTCCAAACCTTACTTGGAAGACGCGGATAGGTAGCCTTCGAATTTTTCCTGAAGGAAATCGCGGCTGTTGTATTTGCGGATGCGGCGTAAAGCCTGATCACGTAACTGGCGCACGCGTTCATGGGAGATATTCATGGATTCGCCCACCTCACGCAAGGTCTGTGGGGCTTCCTGATTAATCCCAAAGATGCCTTCAATAACCTTGGCTTCGCGTTCCGGTAACTGATTCACCAAATCTCGTGCCAAATTCTCGACATCGTTGATTTCGGTATCCGCTTCAGGAGTTTTGGAGGAAGTGTCCGGCAACACTTCAGCGTAGGTTGCTTTTGAGTCAGTCTTCAGAGGCTGATCAAAACTAATACCACGCTGTCCAATCTGGATAAGCTCACGAATATCCTCCGCGATTTCCTTGCCGCGGGACTGCTCCTTGAGCGCCTTGCGCACTCGAAGGTGCTGATTTGCGGGCAAACGAATCAGGTTACCCTGCTCGTTAATCGCACGGGTGATATAGGCTTTAATCCACCAGACACCATAAGAAATAAACTTGAGGCCGCGGCTGTGCTCGAAGGATTCGATAGCGCGGATGAGGCCCATGGCCCCCTCACTAACAAGGTCAGGAAGGGGAATCGGGCAATGGCGATACCGGATGGCTACCTTAAGAACAAAACGCATATTGGCAGAAATGAGGCGTTCCCGGGCCACCAAATCGCCTTTTTTTGCGCGTTCAAAGAGAAATTGCTCTTCTGTCCGGGTCAGAGGAGCGGTCTTTCGGATGTCTTCCAGGTATCGCTTGAGGGTAGTATCGCTAGAGTCGATGTGCATTCGTGGGGTAAAATATACAATCTTTGCCACCCCGAAAACCTCAAGAATAGCCAAAATTCCAGAATTGAAGTATTTTACCCAAACTTATGGCACATGCAGAACCTGGCCAAGACGTCTGGAATCGCTTTTGGGCCCAGAAAAAAGACCTGGATAAGACGTATCCCTCCTCGCCTTCTGTTCAGAAGGCAATTCTAAAAAACATGGACCCGAAAGGTCTCTCTGTTCTAGAAGTGGGTGCAGGTACTGGGCGTGACAGCGCGGAGTTGGCACGGCGCGGCGCACAGGTCACGGTACTGGATTTCGCACAGGGTGCCCTAGGAATTGTCGGCGAACTGCGTGACCATCTTGGATTAGAGGATCATCTCCGACTGGTCCGTGGAGATGCCTTCCATGCCCCTTTCCCAGAAAACAGCTTTGATCTGGTCTTTCATCAGGGGTTGGCGGAACATTTTCGAGATCCTCTCCCCCTCCTACAGGAAAATTTTCGACTAGTAAAACCCGGTGGATTCTGCCTTTGTGATGTGCCTCAGACTTTCCATATCTATACTTTGATCAAACATTTGCTGATTGCGATGGATAAATGGTTTGCCGGTTGGGAGACTCAATTCACAATGCCTCAGTTGGAAACCCTGATGCGCTCCGCCGGGTTCGAAATCCATTACCACTATGGAGATTGGATGCGCCCCAACCTCGCCTATCGCATCCTTCGCGAAATATTCATGAAAGTCGGGGTTCGACTCCCGAAATACCCATTGGACGATACAGCCTGGCAACGAGCCAAGGATGGCCTGCTGGATCTTTGGCAGGAACGTTCCTGGGCGCATTTTACGCAGCTTTCCATTGGCGTCATCGGACGCAAACCCCGCTGAGGTCTTTCCACTGGCCATCCCATGCGCATCCTGATTTTGAATTACCGGGATATTAAACATCCTTTGGCTGGCGGAGCAGAGGTGCATTTGCATCGCATCTTTGGTCGGATCGCCAGTTGGGGACATTCGGTACGTCTTGTCACAACCTCATTTCCAGGGGCTCCCGAACAGGAAACCATTGACGGAATCGAAGTTCTCCGTTTAGGGCGAGGGCTCCTTTTTCAATGGCTTCTAACTCGCCGACTTTCCACGATTATCCAAGAATTCAATCCAGATGTCCTTGTAGAAGATGTGAATAAGCGGCCTTTCTTTACTGTTTTTTTCAATAAGATTCCTAAGCTTATACAAATCCATAAGTTATGGGGATTTTCGATATTCCATGAGGCCTCTTTCCCGATTGCATTCCTAATCTGGGCACAGGAGCACCTTCTAGGGATCGCCTATAAAGGCAACACCTTTGCTGCGGTGAGTCCCAGCACCGTTTCGGAATTGGAGGCCTTGGGAATCCCGAGTCGTGATATTCATTTGGTTTATAACGGTAGCGAGCAGGATTGGGGTGATCTGGAGTTACAACGCGAAAAAGGGACTTATTTTCTTTGGCTTGGTCTGCTCAGTAAATACAAAGGGGTTTGGGTTGCCCTTCACGCATTCCGCAAGGTGGCCGCCAAACTTCCAGAGATTAAACTTGTCTTTGCCGGAGCAGGCCCTGAAGAGAAATCGATGCGTGCCGCAGTGACCAAATGGGGGCTTCAAGACCGTGTAGAAATCCGAGGGCGGGTTTCTGCTGAAGAAAAGCGTGACCTTTTGCGAGGAGCTTTGGCCTTAATCCAATCCAGTTTCAAGGAAGGTTGGGGTTTGACTGTAATCGAGGCCGGAATTTGCGGTACACTTTCGATCGCCAGCCGGGTCCCTGGTTTGCGGGACAGCGTTCGCGACGGCGAGACAGGGATATTATTCACCGCAGGAGAATCCAGTGAACTCGCAGGGCAGATGATTCGAGTGGTCAACAACCCAGATGAACGTCGCGGTATGGAAGCTGGGGCCAGGGCTTTTGCCATGGGATTTTCTTGGGAAAAATCAGCTGCGCAAACGCTAGAAATCCTTCAATCCATCCAGTCAGGCAAGAAATCATGAATCCCCAAATGAAAAAAAGTCTCCTTTGGGTCTTAAAACTCCTCGTAACCGTAATTCCCGGATGGATCGTTTTTCGAGACATTCAGGCGATGCCCGGCCTTGAGTCTGTTCGCTTTGCAGGATTGATGGCCCATATGGGGTGGCAATGGTTGTTGATTGCCGCATTGGCGCTCGCCGCTTCTAGCTTTTTGGGGGCGGCCCAATGGGGACTACTTCTTGTAACTCAAGGTGTGAAAATGAGTTACATAGAGGTTTTAAGAATTTATTTCATGGGGCTGTTTTTCAATAATTTTATGCCGGGGAATGTTGGCGGCGATCTGAAACGAATCGCTGACATCCGTATGGAGAGCGGCCATAAGTTGGGTGCTGGAGCTGCGGCTACAATTTTTGACCGTTTATTTGGGCTCTTTTTCCTCAACGCCCTAGCTATTATTGTGGGATTCCTCTTTTTTGTGAAGGACCCGGGCAAGGCCCCCTATCTTCTTCCTTCTTTAGCGGTGTTTTGTGGTTTTTGCGCTTTGTTTGCCGCGATGTTTTCACGAAGGATTGGACGTCTTTTTGAAAGGGCTCTGCGCCCCTGGGCCCCCAAGCTCGTTGTTGAGAATTTTGTATCTCTACGAGACCGCTTTCATCTCTTTCGAAATCAGAAGTTATGGTTGCAAGTCACTGTATTATCTGCAGTTACACAAATATTCCGAGTTTCCGTCCACTGGCTTTGTGGTTTGGCGATTGGCGTGGATATCGCGGTTTCTTGGTATTTCTATTTCATTCCGATTGTTGCGGTGATTACGGCTTTACCCATCTCTATCGGAGGGTTTGGCGTTCGCGAAGCCTCAGCGGTGTATCTCTTCAAACAGGTCGGAGTGACCTCCATG
>DATIQS010000126.1:0-2369 GCA_035470605.1 Fibrobacteraceae bacterium | reverse complement strand
CATAATAAAAAGGGACCTCAAAAAGATGAAGCTGCCGCTGCCAATAATAAGCGTGTTCCTGTTCAAGTCCGGTCCAATCCACACCGTAATCAAACTCCTCCTGCAACTCCAGCCAAATTCGGCGACGATCTTCGGCCTTATGCTGAGGGAACATGTACAAACGATGTTGGAAGGCATCCACCATGGCGACCCAAGGGAACAAAAGGATCACATCCTCAAGTTGTTCCGCCCGGCTGCGTGCGGCTTCCGCTGATGCATAGAAGGGAGTCAAATCACTAGAACCGATCAGCTCCATGGACATCGAGGCAACCTCGGCAAATTCTGCGCCTGTCTCCCGGAAGGCGAGAATGGGTTGTCCAGCCATCGCAAACTGATGAAAGCTGTGGCCCGATTCATGCAAAAGCGTATAAACGTCACCGTTGGTTCCCGCCGCGTTCGTAAAAATGAACGGGACTCGGCTCGCGTCCAGAGAAATCTGATATCCACCTGGAGCCTTCCCCATGCGGCTATCCGCATCAATCAATCCTTGATCGCACATCTGGTGAAACCATTGCGCCAACTGCGGATGGAGCCGATCAAAGACCACACCGGTTTTCTGGAGGAGCTCCGCTCCCGTGGAAAATGGTTTCAACGCCTCACGTCCCAAGGGGTCACAATCGAGATCCCAGGGGCGCAAGGAAGGCAATCCCATGGTTTTGGCACGACGGACCATAATTTTGCGGATACGAGGAACCACTTGGTCGCGAATACTCTGGTGAAAGGCACGACAATCCGCTGGCGAATAATCAAAACGCCCCTTGGCCTTAAAAATGTAAGACAGGAAATCAGCTTTAAAACCAGCATTCCCCGCCATCTCTTGCCGTAGGGCAAACAGTCGATCAAAAGCCTCGTCCAACGCCTCATGATCGCGCAACCGCCTTTCTGCCACAAGGCGCCAAGCCTCTTCACGTAATTTGCGATTTGGACTTTGTTGGAACGGAGCCATCTGCGGCAACGTGCGTTCCTCTCCCTGGAATTGTACCGACATGGAACCCGTAATCTTTTGATAAGATTGCACCTCTAAAGCAACCCGAGTCTCCAAAGGAATGTTCTCTGGGCGGAATAGTTCCAAGGACACTTCCACATCGCGAAACCAAGTCGCATACTCATTTCGCAAAGACGAATAGGAAGGATGAGAGACCAGCTTACGCTTCAAGCGGTCCGAAGCCTCCGCAGCCACGGGCTCAATCTGTGTCGTGAAATATTCAAAGGCCTGCGCAGCAACAGTATCACGAGTATCCTTTGTCATTGCGATATAGCGACGCGCACCTTCCTCACGCAAAAGAGACTCAAATTCGGACCAATCCAGAATCCACTGACGCAAGGCATCGGATGTTTCTGGAATTGACCGTTCCTGCAACTGAGCATAGAGCGAGGAAACACGTTCAGGATGATCACAAAGGAAATCACGAGGGACAAAATGTCGTTCAGGAAGAATGGTATTCATAGGGACAAAAATACATCCTCTGCAAGATTCCTATTTTAAGGTTCATTCTGAACGTTGCCATACTCTTCCACAGGGACCAGGTCCTGTTCTTATGAATTTCTTTTTCCCCTCGATTTTGCTTTTGCTTCCCTTGTTCCTGGGGTGCTTCAGCGATGTCAGCTCCCTTTCGAAGAAACTGGAGCAATCGCCTTCGTCTGCGGATTCACCCTCATCCTCCTCCGCATCCTTTGACTGGGAACGGTGCGAGACTTCAAGTGACTGTGGTTCCTTTATGGACACCAGAGATCACCACTTATACAAATTTGTCACCATTGGGACCCAAATCTGGATGGCTCAAAATTTGAATTTTGACACACTAAACGGAGATGGAAGCTGGTGCTATTCCAATCAGAGTACTTCCTGTGATTCCTATGGACGTCTGTATACCTGGACAACAACAATGAATGTTAATTCATCTTACCAAAGCCAAACGTTCGGAGACTCCTTGAATCACCAGGGCCTATGTCCCAGCGGCTGGCATGTCCCCGCTAATTCTGAATGGGACACGCTTCTTATAAACCTGGAAGAGAATCCGGCGGCATCCTATTTGAAAAGCGACAGCGGCTGGATTGTGTTTAATGGCATTTCCAATTACGATTCCTTGGGCTTCCATGCACTCCCTGGAGGCTACTACAGCACGACAGGGTCCTTTTTCTATGATCTCGGATATGCAGGTCATTGGTGGACCGCCACGGAGTATGAGTCTAAACGGGCTTATTGTGCACACCTGACTTATAGCAGCAACTCATTACAGCGCACCAGTGACGCCAAAAACATCGCCTATTCCCTTCGCTGCGTAAAAAGCATCCAATAACAGGTGAGGCGGTCCGGGGGGAAAAGACCA
>DATIQS010000125.1:0-3718 GCA_035470605.1 Fibrobacteraceae bacterium | reverse complement strand
ATGCAACTCCTGCGGGGATGGTGGCTCATAATATTTCGCGGAATAATTACGCGAAAATCGCTGAGGAGATGATCCTCTATTCGCGTCTGGATGTGATTCTTGGGGCAGGAAATCCTTATTACGACAACAGCGCCCAAAAGCAGGATTCTTCGGCGTGGGATTTTAGCTATGTGGGAGGAAGCCGGGTTTGGTCTTCTCTTCTGGCGGGGAAGGTAACCAATTTGGACGGAGCTCACTGGACTTTGACGCAAAACGCCACGACCATTGATTCCATCGCGAAGGGCTTGCGTAAGACCCCTGCGGCATTGATTGGGGTCATGCCTGTTTACGAGACCCTGCAACAACGTCGTACCAGCGTTTTGGCTAATGCTACCCTGGAACCAACTCCTTATACCACGCCACTGAACGCCAATGTCTCCAATTTGCCCAGTCTTTCCCTGGCCGCGTTGCAGGTTCTGAATCAGAACACCAAAGGTTTTTTCGTGATGATTGAAGGGGGGGCCATTGACTGGACGGGGCACTCTAACCAGTCTGCGCGTTTGATCGAGGAAGGAATGGATTTTTTGGATGCGGTGGATAGCGTGTGTGCTTGGATCAACCGTCATGGTGGGCCGGACTCCACGTTACTCATCGTGACTGCGGATCATGAAACCGGTTATCTGAGCGGACCTTCCGGGTTGGGCTCTGAAATTGTGCTGAATGCGAAAGGTGTGATGCCTGGCTTTAAATGGAATACCTACAATCACACAAATCAGTTGGTGCGGCTCTATGCCCAGGGGACCCATTCGGCAAATTTGCTGAACTGGATCAATGGAACGTCGCCAGTGCAGGGTTCCTATACCGATAATGCCCTTGTGGGGCAGTATTTACACTCCATGTTGGATATCCCTTTGACCGAGGCGAGGCGTCGTTAATGGACTCCATGAATCCCAATCGTATTCTTATTGTCGATGACAACTTCGTCACGCGGAAGATGTTAGCGCGCTTGTTAGAACCTTATGGTATCTGCGATGTCGCCGAAAATGGTCAGGTTGCCCAAGAGGCTTTTCAGTTGGCGCTCTATGACCGTCAGCCTTATCGTTTGGTTTGTTTGGACGTGCGGATGCCGGGTTTAGACGGAACAGAGGTTCTGGAAAAGTTGCGCGCCATGGAGCAGAAACATGGGATCAGCCTGGGTGTGAATTCCTGCCGGATATTGATGGTGACTGGTGTGGACGACCGTAAAACGGTGTTTGAGAGTTTTCGTAAGAATTGTGATGGTTATCTCATTAAACCGGTAGGGCGAGAACAGTTGGTGGAACAGCTCAAGACTCTGGGATTGCTGGAATGAGTGCCTCCCATTTTTTCTTTGTTGGTGTGGCGGGTGCGGGGATGAGTGCCTTGGCCCAGTATCTTGCGCAGCGTGGGTTTTCTGTGACGGGTTCGGACCGTCAGTTTGGACAGAAGGACGCTCCTGTCGTGCAACGGCAACTGGAAGTGGAAGGCATTCGCTGTGTGGCTCAGGACGGCTCCGGTGTTGATGCGTCTGTGAATACGGTGGTGGTCAGCACGGCCATTGAGAAGGGAAATCCGGACTTGGATCGAGCTTTGGCATTGGGCATTCCGGTGTTACACCGTTCTGAACTTTTGGCGCGTTTGACTCGGGAGCGTCGCACGATTGCGGTATCTGGTACTTCGGGTAAATCCACGGTGACCGGGATGGTTTGGCATATCCTGCATGAGGTGGGATTATCGCCGTCTTTGCTTTCTGGCGCGGGACTTTCCGTGTTGGAGGCGCAGGGGAAAATCGGAAATGCGGTGGCGGGTTCCGGTGAATGGCTTGTGTGCGAAGCCGATGAATCCGATGGAACTCTGGTGCGTTATGCGCCCGAGGTGGGCGTGATTTTGAATATCGATAAGGATCACAAGGAAATCTCTGAACTCCAGGAACTGTTCCAGACTTTTGCGGCACAAACGATAGGCCCTTTGATTGTGAATGGAGCCCATCCCTTGGCGGAGGCCTTTGCCAAGGAGCTTTCTTGGGTGTTTGGCCCCGAAGGAAAGCATGGTTTCCAGTGGCTTGACTATGAACCTGTGGGGACCGGAATTCGTTTCCGGCTTCGTCGCGCAGGAACCCTGTTGCGTGTGGAGTTACCTGTTCCAGGACGGCATAATATGGAGAATGCCACAGCCGCGATCGCTTGTGCGGTGGCCGCCGGAGTCCCACTTCGGAAGGCTGTGGAGGCGTTGCGATCCTGGGGGGGGATTCATCGGCGGCACCAGATTCTTGGCACGGTACGCGGTGTTACGCTAGTCGATGACTTTGCTCATAATCCGGCGAAAATTGTGGCTTCCATTCGCGCTTGTCAGGGGTTTACTTCCGGGCGGGTTTTGGCTTGGTTCCAACCTCATGGCTTTGGTCCTACGCGTTTTTTGCGTCATGATTTGGTGAAGGGGATCGAGGCCGCTTTGCGTCCTGGAGATGCGATCTGGTTTTCCCGGATTTATTATGCCGGAGGAACAGCAGTCCAGGACATTTCCGCTGGCGATTTGGTGCAGGATTTATGTGATTTGGGGGTGGAGGCTTATTATGAGCCGGACCGCGATGTCGCTGCACGAGTCCTCGTCGCTCAAGCACATTCAGGAGACACGCTCCTCCTAATGGGCGCTCGTGATCCAGGATTGGCGGAGTTCACTCGATCTGTTCTGCGGCTGTTGGAGTCTTAATATGCCTGCGGGAGATTCCCGTCTTGTTGAGTCAGATCAGAAAGAAGTGCACCCTGATCTCCAGGCTGTTGTTTCACGTCATTTGCATACGCCCTATCGGAAGCCGATTGCTGAGCATACGCGCCAGGCGTTTGCCTCGGTGTCTTCTTGGGTAGAGACGTCTTCTCGCCCTTTGATTCTAGATTCCGGTTGCGGTACCGGGGAAAGCTCCTATCGGCTAGCCTTGGCGCATGTGGACTCTCTGGTGTTGGGAATCGATAAATCCGAAGTCCGGTTGGACAAGGCTATGCGTGCTGAAGTGCCAGAGAATTTGCGATTGCTCCGCGCGGACCTGGTAGATTTTTGGATGCTGGCCCATGCGGCAGGCTGGAGGTTGGCGAAACACTATCTGCTATATCCGAATCCATGGCCTAGGAGTCGGCATCTGTTGCGCCGTTGGCATGGACATCCGGTTTTCCCCATTTTATTGTCTTTAGGGGGCGATTTGGAATTGCGCACCAATTGGCGTATCTACGCTGAGGAGTTTGCGCAGGCTTTGACTTTGGTGACGGGAGAAGAACCTGATTTTTTTCCTTTCTGGATGGAATCTCCTATGACTGCATTTGAACGAAAATTCTTGGCAAGCGGCCATGAGTTTTGGCGAGTGCTGTTCCCAATTAAGGGTGCCTCTAAACATGAATTTTGACGCAGGGGTGCGCAAGCGTAGACGGAAAGAGCCAAATGGGAATTTTTAGAGATCCCCTTAAGATCGTTTAACCTAACGGCCACTATTCGTTTTGAGCATGGGCAAAAAGGGGGCCAAAGTGTTCCAGGAACCGGTTAAGTCCATAACGCCGCCGGGAGAGAAGCTCAGCAACTGAAACGGACCCGGTTCCTTACTCAGTTGACCGGGTCATTGGCTGTCCACTTCCTTGGGATTTGGCCTCGCGATACGTCCAAATGATCTGGAGATGTCGCGAACGCGACCAGGGCCGGAACTTGGGTATTTGCCAGTTTTGATTTATTGGAATAC
>DATIQS010000124.1:0-3728 GCA_035470605.1 Fibrobacteraceae bacterium | reverse complement strand
GGCAAACTCACGAGAGACCCTTTGGGCGCTGTCCAGAACCCGCCTAGCATTGCTCCGATATTCCCCTGGAAGCATTTCGCAGAGCTGTTCGCTAGTGAACAGCAGATGGGACAACATGTTTCCGATGTCATGGAAAAAGGTAGACTCCAGTGCCGCCCAATTTTGCCGTTGGGTTACATCCTGAAGAAACATCAGGGCAAAGCGTTTGTCGTTAATGTCCAGAGGGGCCACGCGGACCTGTAGGGCGAGATCCTGGCGTAACCCCTTGCGCGAAACAGTGAGAATCGCTCGTTTTTCTTTGGGTTTCCCTTCGGCCATCGCCTCACGTAGAACCTGAGAATTACAACAGGAGGCGCAGGCTCGCCCGGAGCCACATCCCTTTTCCCCTTGGAAACAGCATCCCAGGAATTCTCCCGGGCGTAATCCAAGGATTCGGTCAGGACGGTCCAAACCGAGGTGCTCCAGCAAATCCCGATTCAATGCCAGCACCTGTTGTCTGTCGTTCAGGACGGCAAACATACCCCCCACGCATTGCAGCAATGAGGAGACCAGGGGGTGTCCCGTGATGGCATGGATTTCTTCCGCCAGTTTATCCATGCGCGAAATCTAACAAGGCATTGCCTTCCGAGCAATTTCATTCTGTCTTGCAAGAACTTCTATACCTTGGTATGATGAAATCCATCTGTTTATCTCATGGGGGAGTAATATGCCATGGATTCCTTGGTTCCTTTTGATTTTCGTCCTACTCTTTGGGACTTTTTTGTGGAGAAGAGAGCGGAATCGGTGGACTCGCGCCCAGGATCAGTTGCGAGAGCTCAACGCTGGAAATTTTACGTCTTTTTCCGCACAGGGTAACGGCGAGACGGCAACTCTGCCGGCACTGGATAAGCTGCGTCTTCATCAGGCTGGAATCTTTTTACATCTCCAGGCAGAGGTCTCCTCTTTGACTGTTGCCTCCATGGAGTTATCGAGTGTGGTCTCGGATACTCTGGGGGCGTCGGAACGTTTGAATTCAGAGGCCGGGTCCTTAAGCCAAGCCAGTGGAACCCTGGCTCCGACGATCCAACGTTTGGCGGAGGCTGCAGAATCATTGGCTGGTAGTTCAGGTTCTGCCGCGAAAGCCATCTCCGAAATGGATCTTGCGATTGGCGAGGTGGCAAAAAATACGGAACGGAGTGCGGAGAATGCCCGTAGAACACGTCAAAAGGTTGTGGAGGCTCAGGAGGTTTTTTCCAATTTGGAGGAATCAGCGCAAGATGTCTTTCGCGTCGTGGAAACCGTGAACGACATTTCGGAGCAAACGAATCTATTGGCCTTGAATGCAACAATTGAGGCTGCGACAGCAGGAAGCGCCGGATCTGGTTTTACTGTAGTTGCCCAAGAGGTAAAAGAGCTTGCTCGGCAGACGTCCTCAGCCACGGACGAGATTATTCACCGTGTGAACCAGATGCAGAATGGGCTTCATCAAGCCTTAGAAATCATTAAGGCCGTGTCCTCCAATATGGAGTCTGTTGCAGAGTCCTCTACTTTGGTGGCTGCTGCTGCGGAACAACAGTCCGCAACCACTTCGGAAATCACCCGCGCCGTCAATTCGATTTCATCTGTGAGCCGGACTTTGAATTCAGAATTGCGACAAGCATCCTCACTTTCTGGTTCTGTAGCGGCAAGCGCTGAATTTGTCAGCGATACGTCCCAACGATCCGCGATGATCGGATCGCAAATACAAGCGACAGGGCGTGTGATACAGCAGGCTGCGGATTTGTTGAAACAAATTGTAGACAACTTTAGAATTGATGGAATCCTGTTTGATATCACCAAGATCAAAAAGGCGCATATGGCTTGGGTTACACGTTTGCGGTCGGTTCTATCTGGAGAAACGGAGATGCGCGCGGAGGACGTCACTTCACATACAGAGTGCGAATTTGGGAAATGGTTGGAATCGATTACAGGAAAATTTGACCGCGAAGTTTTTCAGAACGTCCGACGGAATCATCAATCTGTGCATGATCTGGCGCGTAGTGTTGTCCAGTGTGTCAACCAGAAACAATACCAAGAAGCACAAGAAAAGATGCGACTTTTTGAGGAGCAGCGACTTTCCCTTTTTGTCGCCATGAATCAGCTTTATTGCGAATAATCAGGAAGCCTCTGTCGACTTGGAGTAGGAAATCGCGCCCATTAGATGGGCCAACTGCCTTGAGACCTCTTCCATTTGGGTCGCCCGTAAATGAATTTGGTTGATTTCTCTATTCGCTAGAGTTAACGTTTGGCGTGCTTGCAGAGCCGCCTGCACGATGGAATTCATGTTTTCCTCGCGAAGAATTTGCATTCGGTCGCGCATGTGGATCAAATGGGAGGCTTGTGTTACGTCCCTTTCTTCCATCTCCTCAGAGATTAAGGTAATGAAAAAGTTTAAGTGGTCTGCGCAATCCTTTGCGGAAAGGGCGATTTGGTGTGACAAAAGAGACGTTGCGTTGCAGTGAGTCAGGATCTTTTCCGAAATCGAATGTAATTCCAGAGACGAATCTTTGAGGGTGGCTGCACCTAGACTAGCTTTGGCTACGAGTGCATTCAGGGAATAGGCCATGTCATTGATCCCTGTTGCGATCATGCCTAGTTCGTCTTTTCCAATGTAGGAGATGCGGGCTTTTAGATTGCCTTGCCCAATTTTTTGTAGAGAGGGAATAATTTCTTGGAGTTGTATGGCTAAACGACTTCGGAATCGGTTAGCCCAATACACGCCACTGATCAAGAACAGGAGGAGGAAAAGGATCATAAGTAGGAGATTCCGTACGCCACGGTTCTGGGCTTCCTGATAGCTCTTGCGGGTGAGTTCCAAATGCATATAGGAAAGGGAATCCAACTGGCGCAAAACAGGATGTACCGCAGGATTCAGGGAACCGATAATCATGTTTAGTTGATTGGCGAGCAGTCCTTGCCCTTGGGAACGCAGAACCTGAATCAATTGCAAGGTGTTGTCAATCTCTTGATCCGCGATGTGCATGAGTGTATCGGCCTGGTGCAGGTGTCGCTTTTCGATAGGAGTCATGGGAATCGTGTTGTATTGCTCCCAATTCGTTCGAATTGTATCCTGTATTGCCTGGATTAGCGCAATCCCCTCATCTGCCGGAATTTCTCCGTTATTGAGACGAATTACCACATTTTGAACTTGCGCGCCATAAGCGTCATATAAGGTATTCAGTTGCTGTAGTGGCACCAGACGGTCAAAGTACGCGGTGTGCATTGATTGTACGCCAAGCCACGTGCCTGCCAGGCCCAGAGAACCGATGAACACATA
This sequence comes from Fibrobacteraceae bacterium, assembly GCA_035470605.1. Taxonomy (GTDB): domain Bacteria; phylum Fibrobacterota; class Fibrobacteria; order Fibrobacterales; family Fibrobacteraceae; genus CAIRAY01. The sequence goes on along the minus strand of DATIQS010000124.1, from coordinate 433 downwards.
TCCAATGAGGAAAAGAAGAATGAGTAGATGCAGTCGTTTCTGGATCATGTAGAAATGGTTAGCAAAGAATTATGAGAATTTGGTTTGGATGGAAAGCGGGATGACTTGGGGCGCCTTAGCACTTCAAAGCCACCAGCTCCTCCAGCATGGAACCCGACACCGTAATTTCGCGCGCATTGGCTTGGTCGGCCCTTTGCGTCACGATCATGTTGGTGTGCTCCTCTGTCAAGTCCACTTTGGTGGATTCGAGCGCTCCAGCCTGTAGGGTCGAGGAACTAGAGGAGCCGGGTTCTCCATACACGGGAGCCCCACTGTTGGGGTACACCGAGAAGAGGGAATCTCCCACGCGGCGGGATTTCGGGTAAAATGTGCGGGCGGCTGTAAGCCGGGTTCTGTACCCCTTGCAGGGTGATGACCATCTCTCTTGGATCGC
>DATIQS010000123.1:0-3988 GCA_035470605.1 Fibrobacteraceae bacterium | reverse complement strand
CCGATCCAATTCGGCATCTGGAGATCCCCGGGGAAAATCCCCTCCCCTAAACCTTGGAGGACCTGTCGGATGAAACGAAATTCACCGAGATCAGGGAAAGAGGGGAGGGCCTTGCGTTTTGAGCTAGACATTTCCCAAGAGTAGCAAAGCCCACCGGTTTCTAGTACGTTTCGATATTCCAACGACCTTCGGCTTTAAAGCGGGCCTTGAGTTCGTCCCAGTTGCGACCACTGCGCTCCGCGTGTTGACGAAAGACTTGCTCAACGCCCTGCTCCATTGCTTTCATGCCGCAGAGATAAAGGGAAAAATTCCCCTCGTCGATCATGGAACAAACGTCTTCCTGATTGGCGGCGACTTGGTCTTGCACATAGACTTTTGGACTGGATTTGTCTGCATGAGAGAAGGCCTGGAACGCCTCAAAGGTTTCCTGGGACATGTATTGACCGATATCGTCATTCTTACGATTCATGTAAATGCTTTCCATGCCATTGCGGGCGCCAAAGAACAGGCGCACCTTACCACTCCAAGATTTTTTGTCTCGGTAAATCCGCTGGATAAAAGCGCGAAAGGGGGCGATGCCTGTACCCGCAGCAATGAGGATCAGGTTCACCGAGTCGTCCTGAGGCAGGAAAAAGGTACGACCGGAAGGCCCGATGATGGAGACGGAGTCACCAGCTTTCAGGTCGCAGAGATAATTGGAAGCAACCCCGCGGATTTCCTGACCCTGCTCATCTTGAGCTAATACGCGTTTTACGCATAAAGTCACTGATGCGGAACTCCCATCCTCCCCGGTACGGGCGCTGGCGATGGAATAGAGACGCACACGGTGAGGACGGCCATCCGCTTGAGTTCCTGGAGGAATCACCCCAATGGATTGGCCCTCTAGGTATTGGATCCCAGAGCCAGATAAATCCAAAACGATGTTGCGAATGTCCACAGAGGAATTTTCCTCGGTTAGCCGTTCATTGACAATCACTTTGGCTTGAAAAGGGGCGTTAGGTTTATAAGTCCGAGCCGATTCTGGGATTTCATATTTGACAAGTTTTAGCGGAGTGACGGTTGTTGTGGATGACATGGTAAACCTCAGTTTCAATCCATTTTGCGAAAAAATTAACCGTTTTGCTGGAACGTCAGGATTTAGATGCGAAAATGATGGATAAAGGGCAGAATCGAAGAGACGAAACGCCTATAAGCTGGCCTACTATGATGGCGAAACAGCTTCCAAGCCAAAACGATCCATAGGCCCCAGGTTCAAACTTTAAGGGAAGAGGCCGGAGCCGTCTGCATCGCCGCGTTCCGGTTGCCTTTGCTCCAAAAATGATCGGCCTCCCAAATAGTCGAACAACACACCATCTGCCACTTGATCGTGGATGGCGTTGGCTTGGGGTTTCCCTTAAAACTCAGATTAGGCTTGCTGTGGATTCCCGCAGTTTGGAAGCAAAACGGTGTTGTGATAATGCATGTATAGCGTCAGATGCATCAAGAGCCGCTCCATCCTCTTCGTCGTACACCACGTTCGTCGGAACAAGCGATTCACATTGGCGCGAAGCATCGCGAAGGTGTGGTTCACCGAAAAAAGAGGATCGTATCCGAGCTTCTTCAATTCGCCCTGGCCCGTGACGCAGCCTTTTGCTCCCTTGTACTGGATATGCCGGACTGTGAACCCTGCTTCTGACCCGAGCACACGACGTACCGCCCCAACATAGAAGGGGCATTCATCTGTCTGCACGCTCAAATCGCTACTGCAAAAAGGGACGATTCGCCGAAGAAGCGCTTTGAGTCCAACGCGTCGTTTGTCAGCACGCGGACCATATTGGGCTCGAGCACGTGCCGCGAGCAAACCTTTGGCTCGCATGGACGAGACGGCGATTCCCAGAATGCGGCGAGAACCCTTCTCTACGGCCATCGCCACCGACAGAGGCTTGCAGCGACTGTGTTCCAGGGTCTCAAGCTCATCGAACTGAAGGCTTGAAACAAGGGGGATTTTGTTGAGGAATCGCTCATTTTTCTGCGCGCAGACGGCGGCCATGAAGCGCAATTTGCGCTCGACCGTCACTCGGGTCGTACAAAGGAGAAGGCTTGTTCGTCGCAAAGAGACGCCTGAACAGAGGAGGGCGTAAACCTGATGATTGAGGCGTCGTCGTTTTTGTCCAAACGCCGGTTTCCCCGAGGCGTCAGAAAATCGCCGTCCGCAGTCCTTACAGACATATCGTTGGATGTTTCGTCCATCGGAGGGTCGATGGTAGGAGCCCGACTTGGAGTAGTGGGTCGAATGGCAGGCCGGATTTGGGCAGCAGCGTTTCATACCTATTCTTGACGAACGAAACGCCAAATGTGCACCAGATTCGCTGTGTTTTTTTCTGGATTCCCTTACCCCATCGCCACCTAGGTAGGCCAGCTTGTGGCTAAATCGCCTGGAAGAAACTGATCATATATCCACCCCGTCGGTCATCCGGGTCGCCCGTCTGATGATAGACGTCCAGAATGACTTTAGATGTGCGGTAATCGGCACCGAGAAGGCGGAAAATGGCTTCACATTTCTGGCCCTTGATCGGGGACTCCAAGGCTCCTTCGGAAAAAAGATTGCGCCACTGGGTGAGTTCTGTCAGTTGTTCGCGAGGGGCTTGAGAATATTCGACCCGCGCAAGGAGTCCACCAGGGCGAACCAATCGGCGGAGATTCCGAGAGAATACCCGTGCGGTCATCAATTCATCAAAAAGCTCGTCCGGGGATGTCGTGATGGTTTCTTCCTCTGGGTCCATTTCACGGAAACGAGCCAACATGCGGGCTACGGCGTTGTCGCGTAGATTGCCATATCCATTGCGATTGAATTCCGCAAGGTGTTTAGCATCTGGAACCAAATTGGGAAACACCAAGAATACAAGATCACATCGTGCCTTCGGTAGACGAAAGTTCGGCAATGAGGTGCGAACCAGGCGTAGCGGGCCCCCTTTTTTCTCAAACGCCTGGGAAGGCAAACAGAGTTCGCAAGAGTCTCCATGCTGTTGCGCACAAGATTGCAGTAGTTGTTGTGATCCATCCAGCCCCACGAGGAGGATCTGGGGAAAGGTTTGTCGCAATTCCGCTAGAAAAGCCCCTCCGCCACACGCGTAATCTAGAGCCCGTTTGGGGTGTAGGGAAATGGCTTCACAGAAATTTCGTGTCGCCTTGGCGATATGGCGGTAGGCCTTCCTGTGTGCGGCATCCAAACTACGGGACTGCCACCAGTCGCCCACAACTGAATCATAGGTTGTGGCTCCTTTGGAAAGCAAATTGTCAAAATCGATCTTTGGGCGGGACTGGATTCGTTTGCTCATATTCAACTCAAGGACATCTCCTGTACCGAACGTGGCGGACGTAGGTCGGAAAAAACTTCTTGTAATTCATTGGCCATATCAGAATCTAGCAAGGGCCAAAGAGGCTGTGTCACATGGGCGGCGTGCTTTAACGCCTGTTGCAGTTGCGCATCCCACTTCCCAGCGAAACGATTCAGGTCGTCGCCGCACACTACGCGGCGCCCCTGAGCCCCGATGGAAGTCGGATCCGGTCGAAAATCCTCAATGATATTCAGTAAGCCGTAGTCTTCGGTCAATTCTTCGCCCGCAGCAATGTCGTGAAGCGCGATATCGCAACCATAGGGCGTAGGCATACAGGAGGGACTGCAACAATGGTTGATGTATTTGGCGTGATCCCACAAGAGGATGTACTGTCCGCCACAATTGCGGTACATGTAAGTCATGGCGGAATCACGAGCCAACATGGGTAGCGCCTGAACCTCTGTCAAATCCAGAATTTGGTCCATCGGATCGCGCACCCAAATCAGGGTCCCCTGAGGAATGGATTGACGGGCAAAAACACCGATTCCAATGGCTTCGGAGACAAAACGGACGACGGTGGCGGGGTGCATCATAGCAGAAGAGGAAGTTAGTTAATTGTGGTAGTTTCAAATCCTACCTCTAGGTAGGTTCACGAAAAATCAGACCACCCA
>DATIQS010000122.1:0-5417 GCA_035470605.1 Fibrobacteraceae bacterium | reverse complement strand
CGTGGAGAAGAAACTATCCAACCAGAAATTCGTGGCGGGTGCCCCTGTCGCAGTGGTGGAGGGAGAACGTCAGAAACTCGCCACGCAACGCGACATCATTGCCAAGTGCAGCAACGCCCTGGCGGAACTGGAATAAACACCGCCCGGCATAGCCAAATACTAGTCGCGCCTCGTCGCGAAAGTAACTCTGACATATGCGTCAAAGCGTAATCCTTCTCAAGGTAGGCGTAAGCCGCGTAACGAAGTGACCGACTCTGTCGCCGATCAGTTGGATATCAAATTGTTTGCAAATACAAAAAAAGGGGCGATCCAGTTGCTCCCAGACCGCCCCGTACCTTGCTCCCGTCCTGTGACCATAGAATACCGCTCACTTGTATGTGAAGGCAAGAGAATGTTAAAAATTTTTTTTGACGGAAATCAAAAAGCCACAGAGTCCGCAGAACACACCTTACAATTCTCTTCGGAGAACTTTTGAGAGGGCGGAAGAAAGACCCCAATCAAAGGCATGTGATCTGAAATTCGGAGGCAGTCCTGACGGACGTTAAAGGAGCTGACCTCCATATTTTTGCTGTGAATCTGATAGTCAATAACCTTATCTAACCCCTTGGAGTCTGGACGATTGGGATAATGAGTCAGGAATTGATTCGCGGCGGAGCCATTCAAATCATCAAGTCCAGGCAAAACAGCATATTTTGTGTACAAAGATTCCATATCGATTCCTGGAAGGAACCAAACGCGTTCCGGTTCAGGAATACGGGAATAAAACCCAGGAGGCAAAAGATTGAAATCTCCAGCAAGTAACCAGGGAGTTTGCAAGGAATCTAAATAGGACAGATGCTTATCCAGGAACTGAAGCTCCCGCTTTTTGACTTCGCCATTCTGTTGGAAGGCCTCCAGATGGGTGTTCATAACCACCAATTCTTCGCCCCCCTGAATGGGGAAATGCACCTCCAGCAACGCCCTCTGAATTTGGAAAAGATCCACAAGGAATGGATAGTGAGCATGAGGCAAGGCGAAACGTTCCGCTTGCGTAATCCGATAACGCGAAACAACAACAAGACGCGTTCCCACGGAGCCCCGGATATGCGGATGGGGAACAAACGGCATACGCCAATAATCCGTGACCGCAATCTGGGAATATTTTGGAGAAAGCAACGCTAAAATACGCGCCAACTGGTCGTCCTGGCCTGTGCGGGTGGCGTGATCATCCACTTCCTGCAGGAGAATAATATCTGGATCTTCTTCGCGGATAAGTCGCGTTACCCGAGCAAGGGTTCGCTCAATATCGGTACGGGTGGGGCGCTCGTCAGGTCCCTTATCCCCAGGGAGGTCAAAAAAGAAGACATGGCCCTTGCCGGCCAGAAACTGAATATTCCAAGAAAGGACTTTAATGGGTTGACCCGGTCGTAATTCCGGCGCAGGAGCAAGGTTTCGAACTTCTGCGTTCTCTTTGGGTTGAGGGCGCAAGGCCACCATCCAGGCCCATCCGAAAAAGCCAAACACCAACAGCACGAGAAAGGCGAGTGCCAGCAGGAAAAATTTCACATTGCAAAGATATCCAGTACGCGTCCCGTAGGCAAGTGGGGCCGCATGAAACAAAAGGCTTCGCTTTCCCCATGCGAATTCGTATTTTTCCCGGAATGGCTGTGGTTTCTCTTTCTTTTGCCGATCGTTTTCGGTTTGGGCGTCTCGGGACTCTAGGTTTTATGGTTCTGCTAGTTGCCTTTTATTCTCCTGTTTCCCTACGCGCCTCTTCTGTGGATACCGTTTATCTGGAAATCGCCGTGGAGGGTGTTCGTACCGTTCCCGTGGGAGTGATTCCTTTTGGCCATGATTCCTCGGACTGGTCCCTGCTGGATGAACATCCTGAAGAAATTCTTGCGAGGGATTTTTTCTTATCCGGCCGTTTGGAGCCTGTTCCCCAGCCCTCATTCAGTCGCCTTGCCTTTTTCAAGGCTCGCGCGGCCTATTATGTGACTGGACAACTTTCTCACCGCGACGATGGGACGATTCAGGTAGACTGCCGTTTGAAAGCCACACAAAGTCAGCAGCAAATTATCGGGCAGAGTTACCCGATTTCCCCCAATCAATATCGCGAGGCCATTCACGATTTTGCAGACCAGGTCCTCTTTCAAATCACAGGAGCCTCTGGCGTGGCTTCCACGCGCTTGGCTTACGTCGCCAAATACAAGAGCGATAAACAGATTATCGTTTCCGACTATGATGGTCACAATGCCGCCCAGATCACCCATGGGGATGGCCTCCATTTCATGCCCTCCTGGAACCAAGATGGTTCAAAACTCTATTACACCCGATTCCAAAACAGCTCCAGCCATTTAGTCGAACGTACGGTAGCGACAGGTGCAGAACGTTCACTTTTTTCAAAATTAGGACAGTGTTTTAGCCCTGTCGCCAATCCAACTGGAGCCGATATCCTTTTCACTGTGGCCTCTGCTGGCGCTTCGGATATTTGGCGTGGAGTACCAGCCACAGGCAAGACTGAACGTCTGACCTACCAAAAAACATCTGAAACCAGCCCATCTTACTCTCCAAATGGCCAAGAAATTCTTTATTCCGCAGACCGCGGAGGCGCTCCTCAGATTTACATCATGGATAAGGATGGCGCGGATGCGCGCCGCGTGACATTCCTCGGCCGTTACAATGAAAGCGCGGCTTGGTCTCCAGCTGGTGATCGCATTGTTTATACCTCGATGGAAGGCGGACAGTTTAATATTTATACCTGCAACTTGGACGGAGAGGATGTGGTGCAATTGACTAGCAACGCCGGAAATAATGAGCATCCGGTATGGTCCCCAGATGGAATGCTGATCGCCTTTAGTTCCACTCGCAGCGGAACCTCGCAAATTTATTTGATGCGCAAGGACGGTTCTGGAGTCACCCGAATCACCAGCGGCGTAGAACATACCTGGCCCACTTGGGCGCCATTCACACCAAAAGGAGAAAACCCATGAACGTTAAGGCACTCTTGATTCTTTCGGCAACCATGGCCTTTATGCTGGGTTGTGCCAAGAAGCCGGCACAGGAACTTACTCCCGCCGCTCCAGTTGAGGAGGCAAAGCCAGCGTCGGTAGATACGATGCAAAAGCCACCTGCGGACGATTCTTTACAGAAAGAAGCCCTGGAGGAACAGAGATTAGAGAATCAACGACAGGCCCTGGAAGATCTGATGAATCGCCTCATGTCCGAGGAAATTTATTTCGAGTTTGATAAAGCCGTCCTGACAGAAAAAGCCAAGGATCTTCTGGCTCAGGCTGGTGACATTCTCGCCAAAGAGCCTCGTCTCTGGGTCGAGGTGGAAGGCCATACCGACGAGCGGGGCACCGAAGCCTACAATATGGCCCTGGGTGGGAAACGAGCTCAATCGGTGGTGGATTATTTGATCAACTATGGCGTTTCCTCGGATCGTCTCAAATCTGTGAGCTACGGCGAAGAACGCCCCAAGGTAGAAGGGGCCTCCGAGGAAGCCTATGCTCAGAATCGTCGGGCGCGGTTCAATGTCAAGATCAGCAAATGACTCATACGTGAGGGCTCAAGATGAATAGGATTTGGTTGACTGGCGTTGCGTTAGGTTCCCTTTTGTTAGGAGCCTGCTCCAGCGTCACGGTGTTGCGAACCCGTGAAATGCAAAAAATCGGAGACGATGTTAAACAGGATGTGACTCGCCAGTTCCAATCCCAAATGGATTCTCTGCGCCATTCTTTGGATTCCCTTAGGGAGGAAAATTCACGCCTTCAGCGAAGACTGGTGGCAGAAGTGGCCACCCTAGGCACGCAGTTGTCCAACTCAAATGATGCCCTGGCGTCCCGTCAGGAGGAAATTCTCTATCGGCTGGACATGCTTGTCGGGGCGTCTGGCAAGTCCTTCAAGCGAGTCGTGGTGGACAAGCGAGGCGAATCAGACAATGGTTCCTCCGCAACAGAAACTCCTATAGAGCCAGAGGATAGTGTAATTTCTGTGGATCCTGAATTGGAAAAGCTCTACGCTACGGCCCGTGCGGATTTTCATAAAAGCGAATACAAGCTCGCCTACGATGAATTCAAGCAGGTCTATGAAAAGGCGAAAACTGGAGAATATGCGGAGAACGCTCTATACTGGATGGGACTTTGCTTGGAGGAAACCCAACAGGGCGAGAAGGCAGCCACAGTGTTTCAGAGACTTCTAGACCAGTTCCCTCAAGGGAAAAAGGTCTGTGTCGTATTGCTGAAAATGTCTCAAATTTCTGGGAAAAACGGACAATCCGACGTACAGATTCAACAATTGGAGCGTTTGGTTGCCCAACCGCAATGCCGGGAAAGCAATGAAGCTTTGCGGGCAATTTCTTTGCTGGATACCTTGAAAGGGGTTAAACCCTGACCTGTCTTTTCTAGATTACCAAGTATAATGCCTGCGACCTCAAAACCAAATATGGAGCTGCTTTTTGACAAGAGCAAATGCATTGTCTGTGCGGGATGCGTGGGGATCTGTCCAGACATGGCCCTCGACTTCCACGGGTTGGAATGGTTTATGGATTCATCCCGTTGCTCTGCATGCTCCTTGTGTGTGCGTGTTTGTCCAGTGGGGGCTCTGAAACTTGAAAAGCAATGAGTATGATGTCCTGGTGATTGGTGCTGGCCCTGCGGGGTCCGTCGCCGCTCGTCATGTGGCCTTGTGCGGATACAAGGTCCTTTTGATTGAAAAGAGGCCCGTCGTAGGAGTCCCCGTTCGGTGCGGAGAGGCCACCGGAGAGCGCGAAAAATTGGCAATTTACGCCCCGGTAAACGAAGATTTCATCGAAACAGAGATTACCGGAGCCATTCTTCATGCCCCAGGAGGAATTTCCATCCGAGCGAAAATTCCCCGCACGACATTGATGCTCGACCGGCTCAAATTTGATCCCTGGATGGCGCACTGTGCTGCGGAAGCCGGAGCAGAATTGCTGACTGGGGCGCGAGCTAAAGATGTGCGGCCTGTGCAGAATGGCTTCCGCGAAATCCCGGTGGATTTCGAAGGGGCGGAACACTTAGTTCGTGCGCGGATCGTCATTGGCGCAGATGGTGTAGAAGCCCTATCTGGTCGCTGGACTGGATTGCGCTGTCGCATGATGCCCCCAACGACCTGTTCGGCCATTGAATTGAAGCTCGATGTGCTGGATGAAAACTCCGATTGCCTGACTTTCTGGCAGGGACATGACAGCATCAACGATGGCTATGTCTGGAGTTTCCCCAAAGCCAAATCCAAGACCACGAATTTTGGGGCCGGATTCATCACACCGCGCCTCCACACTCCGAATATCCTTGAAGTGGCCATGAAATGGAAAGAAAAATTTTACCCCAAAGCCAATGTAACAGGCTGTTGGGGCGGTGCCGTTCCCGTAAGTGGCGTCCTGGAAGAATCGGTATCGGATAATTTTTTGCTGG
>DATIQS010000121.1:0-1815 GCA_035470605.1 Fibrobacteraceae bacterium | reverse complement strand
GGTTGAGGACGGCAACTGTCAATTTTCATTTAAATGACCCTTGAATTTCTAGAATTACCCCGGATTATGCCGCAAAATGAACCAGATTTCACTTGATTATTCGACAACCACTTAATATTTAGAGTTGTAATAACGGGGAATTTTCACTGTTAAGGAGTCCTCTTTGTGCTGTATATAAAAGGACTTATGTCCCAATACGGAGGATTTCATGAAATACCTGGTCGTACTTATAACCGTTTTGCTCTCGAGTACATTACTCTTCTCTGAGCAACTTCCTAAAAAGATAAGCAAAAGGGAATTAGAGTTATGAAACAGGTCAATCTTGGATCACAAGGCCTTCGTGTACCTGCAATCGGTTTGGGCTGCATGGGAATGTCGGAATTTTACGGCTCCTCTTCAGAAGCTCAAAATCTTTGCGTTCTCGATCGGGCAGCAGACATTGGGTGCACGTTCTGGGATACGTCAGACATGTACGGCCCGTTTACGAATGAAATCTTGTTGTCAAAGGCACTCAAGGGGCGCCGCGACCAAATCACCCTGGCAACCAAATTTGGCGTTTCCCGCGGCGAAGACGGCAGCTGGCAGGGTATCAAAGGAAGTGCGGATTATGTAAAGGCTTGTTGCGATGCCTCACTGAAGCGCCTCAGGACAGACTACATCGATCTCTACTATCAGCATCGTGTGGACCCCGAAACACCGATCGAGGAAACGGTCGGTGCTATGGCTGAGCTCGTGAAGGCGGGGAAAGTACGCTATATCGGCCTGTCTGAGGCAGACCCGGAAACCATCGCCCGCGCCCACGAGGTTCATCCCATCAGTGCCCTCCAGACCGAGTATTCCTTGTGGTCGCGGGACGTTGAGGCCGACATTCTGCCAACAATTCAACGACTTAACATCGGATTTGTGGCTTACAGTCCCCTTGGCCGAGGATTTTTATCCGGGGCAATCCGGTCACGAAGCGATCTAGAACCCGGCGACTGGAGGTTGGAGAATCCGCGATTTACCGAGGAAGCCATCGCCAGGAACAGCCGGTTGGCCGATTTTGTAACTGAAGTCGCCGAAGAGATTGAAGCCACAGCAGCTCAAGTCGCATTGGCATGGGTTCTGTCGCGCGATGTCCCGCTCGCCGCGATACCGGGGACACGGAGAACTGAACGCCTGGAGGAAAACTGGGCGTCACAAGATATAACTTTACGAACGGAACACTTGGACCGTCTTGAGTCCCTTATCAATCAGGGTGTAGTAGGCGATCGGTACTAATCCTGTGAGAAAAATTTTCATTAGTCACTGTACAACGGAGTATTGCATGAAGCATGAGAATGAAAACGCCGCCAATCTGCACACGGGACTCAAGCGCAGGGAGTTCATGGCCCTGCTGGCGGGTTGCACCGTCGGGCTGATGGTGCCCAGCCTTTCCCATGGCGAGGGAAAGATTGCTGCGGCGACCGCCTCCCGCTCCGACCGGCTGGGCAAGCTCCTGCCACTGCGCAAGCTGGGTTCTTCCGGTGCGGTCGTGACCAACCTGGGCGTGGGCGGAGACCATGTGGGGAGTGCCTCGGAAAAGGACGCGCAGGCCATCATCGAAAAAGCCTTGGAGGAGGGGGTGCGCTTCTTTGACAACGCCCCCCTGTACAGCGGTGGAAAAGCAGAGGAACGCTATGGAAAATTCCTCATTCCCAAGTACAGGGACGTTTCCTTCATCATGACCAAATCCTTGGCCAAAAACAGGGAGAATGCCCTGAAGGATCTTGACACTTCCCTCTCCCGCATGAAGACCGACTACGTGGACCTATGGCAGGTGCATGCCCTCGAAAA
>DATIQS010000120.1:0-9939 GCA_035470605.1 Fibrobacteraceae bacterium | reverse complement strand
CTATTCTGGGATAACTATGAACTGATCTTCTGCGAGGGCTACGGGGCGCAACTTTCCATCTACAACACCTTCCGCGACGGAGGATTTGACATCGCCGCGTTTGGCGCCGCTTTGCAGGCAGGCCCCGTGGGGAAAAAATTTGTGCTCTTAAATTTCCCCAATAACCCAACGGGGTATACGGTTACCACCTCCGAAGCCAAAGCCCTTGTATCAGAAATTCTTAAGGCGGCTCAGGCGGGAAACCATGTCGTCGTCGTGTTAGATGACGCATACTTTGGTCTCGTTTACGAAGAGGGCGTGATTCGGGAATCCCTGTTTAGCTCCCTAGTGGATTTGCACCCCAATGTCCTGGCGGTTAAGCTGGATGGCCCCACCAAGGAAGACTATGTATGGGGTTTTCGCGTAGGTTTTGTCACCTTTGGATTCCAGGGAGCCACCGCCGCCCAACTGAAGGCTTTGGAGAACAAAGCCGCAGGCATGGTTCGCGGTAACATTTCGAACGCACCGAGCATTTCCCAAGCCATTCTGCTCAAAGGCTACACCTCTTCAGAATATGGAAAACAAAAAGAAACCAAATTCCAGGTTCTAGCGCACCGCGTCCACAAGATCCGTGATATTTTGGCCGCTCATCCAGAATACGGCAAGAGCTTTGACGTCATGCCTTTTAACTCTGGATACTTTATGTGCATTAAACCTCTAGGTGTTGATCCAGAAAGTCTGCGTAGGCTTCTAATCCAAGAATTCTCTACCGGGGTGATTGTTCTTTCTGGCCTGATTCGCCTGGCGTTTTCTTCCGTGCCCTCCACCGCACTGGAAACCTTGTTTGCCAATCTGCACCAGGCAATCCGCAAGTTGCAAGGAGCTTAGTAACGGGATGACCTCGGAAAATCTTTTCCAGATCCTCCCAGGCTTTTTTAGCTTTAATCCCAATTCCGTAGGTTCAAAGGAAAACTGATGAAACCCTTTAGCGCTCATTTTCAGAACATCGACGGTGAAGACACCTACCCGTTAGATCAGGTGATTTATCGTAGTACGGTGAATCAAAATCTGCTTGAAGTCCGGCACGACTACGAAGCACTACGCCAACGTAGTCCCGAAGAATGGAAGGCCTTGTTCCAGGAACGCCGCAGTTCTTTTGCACCAGCGGATCTGAGTGGGATCTGGTCCAAACGCGAAATTGTGTTGCCCCAGATTCCTCTAGAGGATATCGTTTCGTTACAAGAGGGCTGGAATCCCCTGTTTGACGCCTCCGCATTAGCCAAGGAAATCGGATTGCGCAAACTCTGGGTAAAGCTCTGTGGCAATAGCCATACAGGTTCCTTCAAAGATTTGGGAATGACGGTTTTGGTGAGCCAAGTCAACCACATGATTCGCAAAGGCCTCCCTATTGACGCAGTGGCTTGTGCAAGCACTGGCGACACAAGCGCAGCCCTAAGCGCATACTGCGCGCGCGCAGGTATTCCGAGCATCGTCTTCCTTCCCGCAGGCAAAATTTCGACGGCCCAGTTGATTCAACCCATCTCTAATGGCAGCATCGTACTCGCCCTGGACACGGATTTTGACGGTTGTATGCAAGTGGTGCAGCAAGTCACCGCCGATCAGAGAATCTATCTAGCTAATTCCATGAACAGCCTACGCGTCGAAGGTCAAAAAACGATCAGTCCAGAAATTTGTCAACAACTCGACTGGAGAGTTCCCGACACGATGATCATTCCCGGCGGGAATCTGGGGAACGTGAGCGCCTTGGCTAAGGGTTTTGATGATATGCTCGCCATGGGCCTCGTGGACAAAAAGCCACGCATCATCGTAGCGCAGGCCGCCAATGCTAACCCTTTTTTCCAGGCCTACCAACGCGACTTCGATCAATTAAAACCCGTTAAAGCGCAAACCACGCTGGCGAGCGCGATCCAAATTGGGAATCCAGTGAGTTACCCCAAGGCGGTGAAGGCAATCCGCAATTACAACGGACGGGTCGCCCAAGTCACTGAAGAGGAACTCGCCAACGCCGCGCATCGCGCCGATCGAACCGGGCTCTATTGTTGCCCGCATACGGGCGTTGCCCTCGGGGCCCTATTCCAGTTGCGCGAGCAAGGAATCATCCACCCCGAAGAGGAGGTGGTGGTCATCTCCACAGCACATGGCCTGAAATTTACAGAATTCAAAGTGGGCTACCATGAGCAAACCTTAAAAGGAATGCAGTCCCATTTTGCCAATCCGGTATTCCGAGCCAAAGCCGAACTTGGCCCGGTTATGGATATCCTGCGACGGGAAATGCAGGCTCGTCGCCGGACGTGACCGGAAACACGAAACGTTCGCTTTTTCCAGGGTGAAGTGGTAGTTTTCAATCATGTTACGTCGGATATTGCTTGATCACCGCGATAGTTTATTACCTGCCGAACAGGGATTGGGCTATATCTATCCATCCGAATTCTTTTTTCGAAGACTGGAAGAAGAGTTTTTACGTAGCTTGCGGACCCATAGAACCTTCGTTTTCATTCGAATTCCAACGCGCCATGTTGATCTCTTTGGGTTCTCCGAACCGGAATCTTCACAGGTTCGCGCCTGGCACATTGCTGTACTGACCCTCCTAACTCAAACCGATTTTTTAGATGTAAAAGGCTATCTAAGCGACGACTCTGGAATCGGCCTTCTGCTATTGGATTGCGACCACTCCATCCTGGAAGATCACAAAAAAAGCATCCTGCGTAACCTGCGGGATGCAAACCTGATGGATGCCTTACGACTACGCCCTCGCCGACCTTTATTCGAGGCCTTTGTCTGTACCGGTCTGGATGAGAAGAAGCATCTATCCCGCCAACAGGCAATGCAGCGTTTTAATCATGTCAACGAAGGCTATTTCAGCGTACAAAATTTGGTTTACAAGGACGTGCTGCCACACTGGAAAGGACGTTTGCATTCGTTTACCAAAAGAACCATCGACATAACAGCGTCCTCGTTCGCTCTCCTATTGCTTTCTCCTCTAATGATGGCACTCGCCCTAGTGGTCAAATTAAGCGACAGACACGGCCCAGTGATTTTTCGTCAAACCCGTGTTGGATTAAATGGAATGCATTTTACCATGTACAAATTCCGTTCTATGTATGTGGATGCAGAAAAACGCCTAGAGGCGCTGCGACATCTTAACGAAACGACGGGCCCTATTTTCAAGATGAAAAACGACCCGCGCATTTATCCTGCGGGTAGGTTTCTACGCAAATATTCTCTGGACGAACTCCCTCAAATCCTAAACATCTTTTTGGGGAACATGTCCATTGTCGGTCCCCGTCCTCCCCTACCGTCCGAGGTCCTTCAATATGAGCCCTGGCATAAAATGCGTCTTTCCGTTAAACCAGGCCTGACCTGCCACTGGCAGGTCAGCGGGCGCAGCAAAATTGGCTTCGAGGGACAGGTTCGGTTGGACAACCAATACATTCGCCATGGTGGCATTATGACCGATATGGAGCTAATCCGCAAGACCTTCAAGGTTGTCTTTAAAGGGGACGGAGCCTACTGAGGCGGCGCATTTTCGGAGTCTTTTCGACTAAACCAGAATAGGGCAATCGCGCCGAAGGTAATTGATAGGTCTGCCACATTGAGGATTCCCGTACGTAAGGAGCCTATTCCGAAATTCATAAAATCCACCACACGTCCGTCGTTGAACAGGCGATCAAAAATATTGCTCACCCCCCCTCCAATAATACAGGCGGTGCTGATGGCAACACTGCGACGGATTTCCGGGTGCAGGAGTAACCAGATTACGGCAAATAGCAAAGCCAGCGTAGGTAATCCCGAAAGAAACAGCCAGCGCAAAGTCGGTGGGAGACTGGCCCCGGCACTTAAAAACGCGCCCTGATTGCGCGCAAGGACAAGCACGAAATAATCTCCAACAACGGAAACAGCACCTCGCCCTTCCAAATTAGCCAGCGCAATCCACTTGGAGATCCGATCCACCCCAACATTCAAAGCAACGAGCGCGATCATGCCCCCCACAAAAGGAACGTTCAGAGGCCGCACTGGAGAAAGGAAAGGAATTCGCATAAGAACTCAGCCAAGGGCAGTCGGTGGCATCAGTTGCCACATCACCGCTTTTTGTGCGTGTAGCCGGTTTTCCGCTTCATCAAAGGCGAAACTCGCCGGACCATCCATAACGGAATCGGTGATCTCTTCACCCCGATGCGCCGGAAGACAATGAGAGACTTTACAGTCTTTGGGAGCCAGGGCCAATAATTCATCGTTAATCTGAAATGGAAGGAAATGGCTTTGCTTACTATCCTTCTGACCTTCCTGGCCCATGCTCACCCAGACATCGGAATACAAAACCTGGGCATCCTTGACCGCCTCGCGTGGCTCATGGAATAGCCGGTAAGAACCGCCATTCTTCTGAAAGAGCGCACGAACATACTCCACCACTTCTTGGGGCTGTTCAAAGCCATTGGGGCAAGCCAAAGAAAAATTCATTCCCAATTTGGCGGCTAGAATTGCAAGAGAATTCGCCACATTGTTGCCATCCCCAATAAACGCAATGGTCTGACCATGCAAATCGCCTAGATGCTCCTGCAATGTCTGTGCGAAAGCTAAGGCCTGACAGGGGTGGAAATCATCGGTCAACGCATTAATCACCGGAACGGAACCATATTCCGCCAGAGCCTCGACCAAACGTTGTTCAAAGCAACGCACAACAATCGCATTCACCCAACGCGAAAGACAGTGCGCCACATCGGATACGCTTTCCCGCTTGCCCAGGCCAATAGAATCTGGATCAAGCATGACCGCCTCACCACCGAGCTGATGGATGCCCACCTGGAAGGTGGTGACTGTCCGCAGACTCGGCTTTTCAAAAAACATACCAATGGTTTGGCCCCGCAAACGAGAACTGGGACCCGTGGTTTTGATTTCGGCCTTCAACTGGATGGCAAGGGCAATGGTTTCCAGAATCCGTTCCGGGCTCCAGTCTTTCAGGGTCAAGAGATGTTGTTCACGGTTGAGCATTGGCTTTTTCCGGGAGAAAGAAAGGGGTGAATTTAAAAAAATCGCCGCTCACGGCAAAGCCAGTCTATAAGGCAAATTTACGGGACAAATTCCTGCGAGTCCAGAGATAGGCAAGGAAAGCCAGAAAGAGATAAAGTCCCGTCAACGCTAGCTGATGCATCATAATTGGATACAAATCAATGAACGTTGCGTTTCTGCAATAATTTCGTAACAAACCCATAGCCAATGGACGATAAGGCAACAAACTTCCTAGAAAATCAATCGCAGATGAAAAATTCTCCTGGGGCCAACTAACGCTAGAAATGAAGAAAAATGGATAGCTGGTAAAAGCCAACAATTGCATGACATAAATGCCACTGCGAAGCAAAAGCCCCAAAAAGATCCCCAACGCAGCAACGGAGCTGAGTCCCAGTATAGACAATACGGAGACCTCTGCCAGATGAAAAGTTCCAGGTACATTGGTGATTTTAGGCAAAACAAAGCTGAATGCAACCACAAGCCATAGAGAAAACCAGAGCAAGAGCCCCACATAACGCTGTACGAAATTGCCCAGTTCCCCCAAAGTCTTGGCCTTAGAAGCCCTCGTCCCGGTGACATAGGCGAGAGAGATCATCAACAATTGATGCATAATCATAATCGCAATGCCAGGAATAATGAAATCGCCATATGTTTCCAATGGATTGAACAAGGGATGATCCTCAAATACCAAAGGTTCAGCCCGTTCCCTGGACATTTCAGGAGACAAACCCCGAGTCATAAAAACCTGAGCACGCCACTCCTTGCTAACACGATTAAAGACTTCCGAGACAGCCCGCTGAATGTCTCCAACGGCTAGGAACCTGGATGCAGGAATTTCCACAGGGACCTGAATGGAGCGCCTTGTCTGCAGACGGAGAGAGAGATCATCTGGAAGATGAACGATGGCACGGACGGTCCCTTGACGCAAGGCCTGATCCGCTTCAGTCTTATCCATCGAAAAAGCCTGTAACCGAGGATGAATCTCAAGCTGCCGAAGAAGCGACCGAGAATCCGCAGATTCGAAAGCGGAGGTTACCGCAATCGGAATATTCCGTTCCTGCTTGCCGATATAGGTATACCCATAAAGAGCAAGATAAGCGATAGGGGCAGCAAAAATCAGCAAAAACAATCCTAAATCCCGAAAGGCAAAAGCAAATTCACTCAAATGCAGCGGAGCATAACGAATCTCCGCAAGCCCTTTATGCTTGGGAAGAAGCAAAAGAATGAGAGGAATAAACAAATACAAAGACAATCCGAATAAGCTCTCCCATTGGCGGGTAAAAAGCTCTCCCGTGGTACAACGGTAAGCATCCATAAACAAACTTAATGGCAAAGCACGACTAATACCGTCCAAAATCGGGGGTAACGACCACTCTGGAAACGTGTAGCCTGACAACACAAAAGCCGGGGTATTAAACGTCAGCAAAAACTGAGCGATCTGAACAGGCGCTGGAATAAACTTATTCAGTGCCGCCCCAAAAGCCACACAAATCACAAGCAACCAAGCGACCAAGCCCAAAATCAAAGGTAAATGCGCCACGGGGAAGCCCCAGGCCGGAAACAAAACAGCAAAACATAGAGAGGCCACAGCGCCGTAAACGACAAGCCATGGTAGAGACCGTCCCAGCACTTGTAGCAAAGGATGCAATGATTCTTCCCACTTATGCTGCAACAGGCTACCAGCAGCGAGCATCAATCCCATTTGCAAAAAGGACAGCAGCAATCCAGGAGTAATGTAACGCAAATAATCCAAGAACGGATTCCCTTCGGGGCGAGCATCCGCTCGCAGCAACAGCGCTAGCTCTTTGGCTTGATTATAAGGGACCCCAGCAAGCATCAGACGCCCGACCTCTAGAGTCGCCATATTGGTAATCGCCACGGAAGCACAGGCAGAGTAAAGCTGATTTGAAGCAATTAGGTTAGTTGCATCTCGCCAAACCACCAAATGTGCCGAACGACCTTCACGTACAGCCTCGCTGCTTCCCGCCGGGACAAAAACCGCAGCACGAACATCCCCCCTCCGTAAAGCTGTCTTTACCGCATCCTCATTTTGAAAAGTGACTAAACGCATTTGTGGGGTTGCGTCCATATCACGAAGTAGCGATCGGCTCAATGAACTGTGATCATAATCGACCGCAGCCACAGGCAATTCTCGCACCACCCTGCCGCTATAAACCCACGCGGAGCAAACAAAGGCCAGAATTGGCGCCAAAAGCAACAAAAAACGAGGGCGAGTCCGTAAAATCCGCCACCATTCTTCCCGGGCGAAGCCCGAGATAAGGCCCAATACCTGCATGTTTAACCTTGCGGTTTCGGCGATGGGAACTGCACCGTCATGCCGGGTAAAAATCCTGGAATAGGTTTGATGGGTTCTAAACGCACCTCAAAAGAACGTAAATCAGTATCTCCACGACGGCTTGTGGCCCGCCAGGTAGCAAAATCACCCATTGCCGTCATCCAAGTCACTTTAAAATGTTGATCCACACCCCCTAATGCAGGGATTTTCCCAACCAAATCCTGACCTAAATGAACACCAGCCAACTGATCTTCCCGCACAGGCAGAGCCACCCAAGTTTCCCCGGGCTGAATGAGCACCAAAATCGGAGCTCCCGCCGCCGCAATTTCCCCTGCAGCAAGGTAACGCTTTTGCACCACACCAGAAATCGGGCAAGAGATCTCGGTTTCTTTAGACCAGCTAGTCGCCTCTAACAATGCGTTACGGGCGCTTTGTACCGCACCCTCCGCTGCAGCAATCTCTTCAGGACGAGCTCCAGATTTAATCATTTCCACCCGAGACGAGGCAGCCGCCTCATTTTCTTGAGCGCTACGCCACTTGAATTCCGCCTCATCGGCCTGCTGACGAGTCAAAGCACTATCGTCCAGCAATTTTTTCACGCGATTCCAAGTCGTTTCCGCTAATTTACGGGCTTCCGTAGCTTGAGACAGAACATTCTGCGCCATCTGAAGCTCCTCGGTACGAGCTCCTTTGTGCAACAGGGCCAGTTTCGCTTCAGCACTCTTAACCACTCCACGAGCTTGAGCCACTTTAGCCTCGACTTCAGGGCTGGTAATCCTCGCCACCACTTGGCCTGCGGCAACAGAGTCTCCTTCGGAGACGTTCACCTCCGACAATCGCCCCGCCAATTTTGAGGCCACCATAATCTCTCGTGTTTCCGCCATTCCCACCAATGAAGGCGCGGGAGACTCCTCCATCTGGCATCCAAAAAGAATTAAAAGGGCGCTAGCCGCCCCCAGCCAATCGTTGCGGATCATCTTTGGGCTCCTTGCCATGTTTCCGTGAATTCGTTTGTTGTCCCTTCCGCCCAAGCAATTTCTAGCAAAGCCATCCATGCATCGCAGGCGGTAGAAAGCCGTTCTAATTGCACCTTCTGCAAAGCCAGCCAGGAATCAACAACTTCCAGGCTAGTGGATTGTCCCTCATTAAATCGTAAATCAGTCACGCGATGAGTTTCTCGAGCCAAGTCTTCTTGACGGCCCTCATTTTCATAGCGCAACCGCGCTTGAGATAAAGCGAGATATTTGCGTCGAACCTGGGCCTGGATAGCTGAAGTTGCTTCGTCACGCAAGGCAAGGACCTCGCGTTGCGTCGCTTGCGCAGAAGCACGATTATTCCAGTCCACACCCCCGTGGAACAGCGTCACCGAACCTTTAATCCCCACCACCCATTTTGGTTCCAAATCAGACAAGGCGCTCTGATTCAGCTCATACTTTCCAAAGGCCCCGATTTCAGGAAGGAAATCAGCATTGCGGACTGCAATAGCGCGTTTAGCCACCTCAGCCTGGGCGTTCAAACTCTGAACCAGCGGATTCCGGTCCTGTACCCGTTTCTCCAACTGGGACAAATCTGGAGGAAGAGATGGAGGATTCGCCATGGCCTCGGCGGGTTCTACAGGATCAGGAGATCCCACCATCTGCCCCAAAGTGATAGCAATAGAGGAAAGCTTTACCGAATCGTCGGACAAGGCGGTTTGCCCTTCGGCAATAGCGAGTTCCGCGCGGAGCAAAGCCGTACGGTCTGCCATTCCCTGTTCCACCAAATGGGCAGCCCGATCTCGATGTTGACGCATTGCCGCTAAGGCATCGATCCTCAAAGCAATGCTGGAACGCAACAAAGCACCCTGCAAATAGAGTTTCACAAAATCCCGGCGCAAATCCCCCGCCTGCTTTTTCTGATCAGAACGAGCCGCCTTTTGCCGAGCCGCGGAAATCCGCTCCCCCGCATAAATCCGACCTCCATAAAAGAGGGGTTGATAAAGAGAGAGACTCCCCAACCAATAATTCTGGGTTTTCAAGGTATCTAGAAAGTGAGGAATCGCCGCATCATATTGGTCATAAGCTGCAGATTCAATCGCAGAAAGTTGATCCTCGGTTAACGTCTGGCCCTGTAAGGCATAGGCCAAATTTTGTTGCGTGGCCGCGTCCTGAGCCTGCAGCTGAAGAATGGCGCTTCGAATCCCATCCAGATCCATCACCAAATCGCGATCCAAATGTTGAGCAGACATGTCCAACTTGAGCACTGGAAGGAAATTCCCAAGACTGGCCCTGTGGTTGAAATCGGCAGAATGAACCCGCTCCTGTCCTGCACGCAAACTGGCGTTCCCAAGTTCCATGCGATCCAAAGCGGCTCGTAAGCTCAGTACATCCGCGGCGTGGACACTGAGAGAACAACAAAACAACAAGACAAAACTTTTCATTTTCGGACTCCACAAGGACCTTTCAAGGAGGCCATGGCCATACGCAACATCCGAACGCGGACCTTTGCCGCGGATAGACGCTTCTGTTCCACCCAGAATTCTACC
This sequence comes from Fibrobacteraceae bacterium, assembly GCA_035470605.1. Taxonomy (GTDB): domain Bacteria; phylum Fibrobacterota; class Fibrobacteria; order Fibrobacterales; family Fibrobacteraceae; genus CAIRAY01. The sequence continues at coordinate 112 of DATIQS010000120.1, read as the reverse complement.
GCCGCGCGCACACCACCAAAAAGAAACGTACGGCCAAAAGACACTTCAACATCCTTGATAAAAATTCCGTCCCGAACCCCTTTGGAAAAGGCAGATTCACCCAATTTGACAA
>DATIQS010000119.1:0-2174 GCA_035470605.1 Fibrobacteraceae bacterium | reverse complement strand
GCTTCCAGCATGGTATTCCCAAAGGATTCACTTTGACTGGGTAACACAATCAAGGCCGCTGTCGCTACCTCTGTTGCTAGAGTCTTCCCTTCTAACGCTCCACGTAACACGGGCCGTAGATCCGGCGCAAATCCTCGGAATTTCATTTGAATTGTTTTTATTAGTTCCCCATGCCCCACCAAGTGGAGGGGGTGTTGACGGCGGAGAACAGAAGGCAGGGAATTCCAAGCTTCGCAGAGTTCGACTACTCCTTTGCCTCTGGATAGTCGACCAAAATAGAGGATGTGGTGGCCTCGAGCCTCCAATGGCGCGACGAGAAACTCTGGCGCAATGCCGTTTGGAACTACCTGTGGAATTCGCGTCAATCGGAACAGGGACTGAAGTTTTTCCGCATTGAATTGGCTGGTACAAGTGACTTGGTTTGCGCCCAGAACCGCACGGGCGTATGCCCATTCGCGATTTTCCCGGAACAAGATGCGAATGCGATGGGATCGTGATGTCCAATCCCCCTGCAAGTAGTCTGGAAAGAAGGGCTGTCTGTGCGTATAAACAAATCTTCCAGGAAAAAAACGAGGAAAGTTCCAGGCTTCGTCTCCATTCCCTTGGATTACGGTCGCTGGCCCTGTGATTTTTTGGAGAAGCCGTACAAATGGGAAACTGTTGAAAATCCGTCCTGGCGAAGAAATCCCTGGACGAATCGCATGAAAGAAAACCCAGTGGAGCCCGTAAGGACGATCGGGAATTTGTATTCGTTCCCATGGGGTTCGACTGTAGACCACTCCGACCCGCACTCCGAGATGACTCATTGCCAATGCTAACTGGTCCACGCTCTTCTGGAGTCCGCCATGATAGCGCGACCATGGACTATAGTTTGCGGTCAAGACCACATCGTAAGCCATGAACCAAATATGGGAAAAGGACAAAGCTTTTCGCGGAAACTCATGGACTCCCAATCATTGAGAAACAACCTAGAAATATGGAAGAGGCAAGATTTGGAGGTGAAAATATTCATGATTTGTCAAGATTATCCTCCAGCGACAGGAGGCGTTCAAACATACGCGGAAAAGCTCTCCCATCATTTAGCAATACGGGGACATGATTTGTGTCTCTTAGCGCCAGGCCCCTCTCTTCCCGAAGATCCTCCTTGGGTGCTGCGTCGGTTTCGCGGAAATCCCGTCTTTTTTGGACTGAAAATTCTATGGGAGCTTCGCAGACAAATGCAGCGATTTCAACCGGATGTCGTGCTGCATCTGCAGTGGACTAGTGCACTTTGGCTTTTCCTTCCATCGTTTTTTTTCCCGTCATCTGCGCGAAGTATTTGCCTGCTTCATGGGCGGGAATTGCTTCAATACCATTTTTGGGCATCCCTACGGCGCAAAATTTTGAAACGCTGTGATCTTCTGATCGCTAACAGCCATGTCGTTTCTGTGCTGGCACAGAGGATTATTGGAAGATCGATCGCCATTCCGGTCATCTGGCCGGGAGTCGATTTACAGCGCTTTTATCCTTGTCCAGAAGCGACAGTTGACTTTCGGAAAGCATTGAATATTCCTCCAGATTCTTCTGTGATCTTGAATCTTGCTCGTCAAATTCCGCGCAAGAATACACGTTCCCTATTGGTTGCCTTTGCGATGATTCGTGGCCGTTTCCCCAAGGCGTTGTTGTTCATCGCTGGGGTAGGGCCGGAGCTTCCCAGATTGCGCCATTTGGCAGAAAAATTGCAATTGGGTGATTCTATTCGTTTTGTGGGGAAAGTTCCTGAAGGAGAGTTGATTCTCTGGTATAACTTGGCTGCAGTGTTTTGTATGCCGGCCCTGAGTCAGCCGGATGATGTGGAGGGCTTTGGAATTGTATTCGCCGAAGCTGCAGCCTGTGGCATTCCTGCGCTTGCCATTCGATGTGGTGGAGTTTCAGAGGTCGTCCATCATGGGGAAACGGGTTGGCTTGTTTCTCAGGGCTATCCATCAGCCCTGGCGGAGGGACTAGAACGTTTAATGGAAAACGGGATTCTGCGTCAGCAGCTCGGAAAGACGGCGAGACTGTGGGCGGAAAAACATCTCGGCTGGAGCAGAAATGCGGAACAGATGGAGGCGCTGATCAGATCATCATTAAGATGGAAACAATGCGAAAGCGATGTGAAACAATATGGAAACAGTCAATAACAAGATTGATGA
>DATIQS010000118.1:0-2914 GCA_035470605.1 Fibrobacteraceae bacterium | reverse complement strand
CATCCCTAGCTTCACCTCCACTACGATGCGTCCAAATACCTCGGCAATGCAGCGAACGCGGCCAAGGCCGGAACTTGGACATTTGCCAGAAATAGAGCAAGCCCGAACTAGCAGTTCTTCTTGCGCCCCTCCGCTCCAAGTGACCGGGACGCTAGCTATCGTTCGCTTTATGCCCCCCCCCCGATGCTGTCGGTCAGTTGGATGACACCTCCGTTCTGATGTGCCAGTTCGGCTTTCGCTGTTACTGGTACATATTCTCTTTATGGACATTGCGGTCGTTTGGTTCAAAAACCACAGAGACTCAGAGTTTTTTCCGAGTCGAAAGCTCTCGGCACGAATTTCGCCGTACAGACGTCGTGGAGAATGCTGCACGACGAGGGGCGAAAACCAGGCCATATTGCAATTTTTCTCTTTCCTCTCTGCCTTGCCTTGCGCTTCGCTGCACGAGGTTCGCCGTTGAGCACTGCATAGCATTCCGTAGGGCTCTTTTGCCGATAGAATGCACATCTATACATGTACAACCGTGGAGTCTAGGATTACGACCTTAGTTGGACAACAGGAGGCTTTGTTTTAAGGCGTTTGCCCTGGGGGCAAGCGTATCTGACCTGGGATCCACAAGAGTCGCGGAGTCCAAGCCAAAGATTTGCCAATGAGCCGAAGAGTCCGGGGACAAGGGCTCCAGTAACTCCACCCGAACCGTTTCACCGGGCCAGGCCAGCAAGGTCAAAGGCCAATCCGCCGAGGCTTTAAAATTTCGTGAAGGGAACTGCGCCGAATAACGATAAGAACCCGCCCGATACAAGATCAAATCCCCAGAAGAAAGCCCGCCAGGGACTAGCGTCAAATCGCGAAACGCCGGCCCTGCCAGACCGACGCGTCCCCGCACATTATCCCCCTCTGGAGACAACTGAATCACCCGACGATAGGCCACCCCCTGTTGCCGCAGCCACGTTTCAAGCCACAGAGAAACAGAGTCCCTCTCCTCGTGTTTCTGGGGGGGAACCCATGCTGCGACGTGCTCCCCAACAGGTACGGTCGAAGCCATCAATGAATCCCCGTCCGAAACAGAATCAACGGATTCGGGTTGGGATGCCTGTACCACATCCAAAGCATTCCCTGTGGCAGAACCTCCGGCCAGACGCCGTTCTTCCGCACCCTGGTGCCAAAACCAGCCCAGAGTAATCAACCCCGCCAAAGACAACAGGAACAACAAAACCCAAACAGGCAAATAGGGAAGCCGGCGCATTATTTTTTGCCCCCATTGCTCGATTGGGTCACCGGAAACAACATCAACTGCATCTGATAAACGCGATCGGCCTCGCTGGACTCCGCAGCTAACGCCAACATCCGCTCCTGAAAGGCCTGAATTTCTGCAGTCATCTTCTGATACGCATCCTCCGTCACCGAGAGAGTCACCCCCACCACACAGCGTTCCGAAACCTTCGCCCGCTCTAGAGACTCCGCGGCAAGCTGCACCATCTGTCGATTAAAAGAACGCACCGCCAAAGACTGGACCGCAAACCCTGTATGCAACAAAGGATCCACCTGCCGCCAGATCCCCCCTTCCCCTTGCACGACAAACCCAAGGTCTAGCAACGTGCGCACCCCTTGGCGCGCCTCGGCCGCAGAAATGGCTGGTCGTAGCCGCCTGGCCAGTGCCGCATAATCGCCTAGGAATGGCTCCTGGCAAAGCAACTCCCGCAAAACCGGGATATACCAATATTCGTAAAACGCGTATTGCGCCTCCCCGACCACCCGAACTTTGGCCTGAGAGCCCAAGGCCCGCAAACGCTCATAGAGCATCTGCTTTTCCTCCGCAGAGCTGGCCTGAGTAAAACGAACGAGGGTCCGAAAATAATCCGCTTCGTGAGCCTTTAAGCGCAAGGCAAGCAAGAACTGCCCCGTCGTGTTTTCGGTGAGATTTCGTTCCCCAGCCAACACCTGTTTAAAAAACGAAGGGCTCCCAATGCCTGCCTTTTTCAGGAAAGAACGAGCCGAAAACCCTGACGATGAGGCCTGACACTCCGCCTGAAAATCCCGGAGGAAGTCCCGATAATCAAGATATTGGAAAATATCGCGCATTGTGTATACAAAAATATACTATAAGAACAAAATAAATAAATTCACGAATACATTAAAAATTCTTGGAGAGCAATCCGCCAGTCAGACGTCTATCGCTATAAAGACATGCCTCACGGAGACTCCAATGCCCTTTCCTGCCGATGACCGCTATTTTCGTTTGACTTTTGCCAATATGCCCAGAATGGCCGGCCTTTTACGCGAATTTTTGCCAACAAAACTTGTCGCCTGCCTGAATCTTGACAAACTTAGGCGAATCCACGAGCAGCACCTGCAACAAAACCTTTCTGAACGAAGAGACGACCTGAACCTAACGTGCCCGGTTCTAGGTCCATGTGGCACCATCCACATTCGTATCCTGGTGGAACACAAATCCATCCACGATCCAGGACTCTGGCGGCAGTTGTTGAACAGCCTCTTGGCGGAATGGGACGAATCAGGAATGGCACCCGCGCTCCCTATAGTCGTGTATACAGGGACAACCCCCTTCCGCATCGAAAGCCCACAAACGCTATTTCAAAATCTGGTTTCACCATTACTTGCCTGCCAGATTCATTTCCCTATCTTCGCCATCGACTTACAGAGTTGTCCAGAAACCCGAATTTGGGAGAGCCCTCACTTGGATGCGGTATCACGCATCGCATTGTCCATCATGAAATTAGCCCAACGCCGAGATTTGGAAATCAGCACCCTTCGCGCCCTATTACAGAAATTTTTACCCGATGTCCCCAAATTACGGCAAAGACGCCTTCTTTGGGCGGCGATAAGCTATCTTCAATACAAAAGCCTCATCCCAATAGAAACACTTTCCACCCTGGGGTCTGATATGCCACTG
>DATIQS010000117.1:0-7685 GCA_035470605.1 Fibrobacteraceae bacterium | reverse complement strand
ATCAGGACGGAGATATCATCAAAACAGACAAATCCGTCCTCAACCTACTCCAAGTAGGCATCCGGTCGTTTTGCCTGTTTTTTCTTGGATTGCATCAATCTCGCTCGAAATGGCCTCAAAGCTAATTTTTAGAGGTGCCCTTATGCGAAACCGGAGGCGTCCCAAAAGAGAGGGTTACTTCGGCTCTTTCCCAGGATGGATAATCTGCGCGGAACAGCGTTTGGCTGCCTTCAAAATGTTTTTGTATGGACCTCCCTTGGGATCCTTGATGTAGGCCTGTTTGTTGGCATTGTATGCAAAGATATTTGGGTCAATCGTGATGCATTCGTCACAGCTAGAGCAGAGTTTTGATTCTATATAGGGTTCATCGGAACTAGGGGAGGCCTGCGTGGCCTCGATTTTGGGCTCTGGCTTTTTTTGTGTGCCCGATTTTGGTGGCTCTGGTGATGGCTTTGTAGCGGGGATTTGAACTTCCTCGGCAGCCTTTGGCTGCGGCACCGGGGAGATCGAAAGTCCGGTGAGTCGGTACGCCAGACGCGACATTGCTAGTTCCACCGCTTCTACCCTTTGGCTCTCCAATTCCAACTCGAAATGCGCTTGTTGCTGCGCTAGCGCTTCTTGTTTGTCCCAGGCTGCCTCGGCATGCAATTTAGCTTCCAACTCCGCTAGGTGCGGATTGTCTACGCCAGAGATTTCTCGGAGGGCATTCCAGAGATGTAGGCGGTCTGCCGTTTGGGCTACCATTTTTAAAGAGGGCACCTTTTTGACGAGAGCCCCCATTGGATTCAACGCATAAATAAATGGCAATTTTCGCCCTCGCTCATTTTGGGAAAGCTGCAAATATTTCGTCAGCTCTATGGCGTATTCGGACTGTTTTGGGGGTAGGTCCGAAAACTCTGATTGGAATGCTGCTTCTGTAGCCGCGAAATCCGCATAGGTCATGGATCTTTCCAGACGGTCTTTTTTTCCCGTCGGATCAATAAATTCGAGAGAGGCTGTGACCCATTGACTGTGTAATTCTGGATTCCCAGAGAGATCAAAACGTTGTGTGAAAACAGGTGACTGATCGGGATCATAGCGGAAAAGGGGGAGAGCACGGGATTGTATGGCTTGTTCGCAACGCCCAAGATCTAAATCAATAAAAATGGAGAAGAGCGCTGGACGTGGAGACAGAAGGCCTCGCTGAATTTGCTCCGTAGACTGAGGTCTGGAAAGCGAGTCTTGGAGCATGTAAACGTTTTTGAGAGCCAAGGGAAGCATTTCTACTTCTAGAGAGCAGCGTAAGGCGGAGCTTCGACCATAGGCCCGCTCAAGATCCGGCATGTCTGTTTTTTCAAGGATCAATTTAAACGGAATCCCGCTCGTTAATAGAGGAAGCACGGAGCGGAAATAGAAATCTCGTTCCGAGGAGCCTTGTAGGATTACCACAAAGGGTGGACAAAGTTTCATTTCCTCGTCATTGAGAAATTCCCATGAAAAGTCCTTAAAGAATGGATCATGAATGCTGGGAACATATTGAAAATTTCGTAGCAACCAGGAAAGTCGTATCCATTTTGAGGCCTCCGCATATTGGTTCAAAAGCTGAATCGCCTCTTTTTCCAGAGTGTCTACAGAGGAGAACGTTTGAATCCGTGGACCCGCCAATTGTTGGTCAAATGCTTGCACCCAACGCGCTAGGTTGTCACGAACTTGTGTTGCGCGTTCTCGGAGAGGGGCATCCAAATTCGCAGGAAACGTGTTCCGTCCAAAAATTTTGGAAATTGCTCCGAGATCCAGTGTGCTTTGGGCGATTTGGCCCATGGATTTGGTCAAATTGGCGACCTGGTGGGACTGGTTGCGTTGTTCTTCCAGTTTTAAGAGATCTTCCACCTGCTGCCAGGCCAAGTGTAATTTGCCTCGCAATGTTTCGCGTTGCGTGGCCCATGCGGATGCGACAATGTGTTGCAACTCCATTCGCTTATTCTCCTGTTGCGGTCCCAACGGAATAATGGTCCAGATATTGATCCAGCAGCTTTGCTTTTGCTACGCGATCCACCTTGGCCATTCGGGAGTAACGAACGTCAGTATAGGTGGGAACATCGGGATTGTAGTAGATCAGTCCTAGAGGCTCGCGGTCCATGAGCGAACGTGCCGCAATCGCCTGCGCAGCATTGATATCGCGGGGGCTATGAACGACGGTTGGCGCCTCGCGCAGGATTCCCTTGTCTACAGGGATACCCTCTGGACTTTCCAGGAACATCGCAGGAAAGTCTGCGTTGGCGCTGGAAAAGGCTCCAGGCATATAGACCGGACAGCGTTGCAACACGCGTACAAAGGCGAGTCCCTTGTGTTGCCAGGCCTTATCTAGGGTCGCTTGCAGGTGACCCGGAAGCCAGGAGGCGGTCTGCGCCACAAAGGAAATGTTGGTGACCCCCAGGGCTATGCTCAGCGGATTCATGGGTTCGAGATAGGAACCGCGTGGGGATGTATTCGTAATCGTGCCAAGGCGCGAGGTTGGGGACATCTGCTTTTTTGTGAGTGCGTAAATTTCATTGTCCAGAACCACTACCATGGTGTTGATGTTATAGCGGAGCGTGTGTAACCAGTGGTTCCCGCCGATGCTGAAGCAATCGCCGTCCCCCATGATGGTTAAGAGTTTCAGCTCTGGTCGAGCCAGGGAAACGCCAACCGATACAGGTAAGGCTCGTCCGTGAAGAGTATGGAAGCCGTAGGCACGTAAATAGTGGGGGAATCGGCTGGAGCAACCAATACCCGAGACGCACACCAAATTTTCTGGGGCCTCCTGGTGATCGCGCAACATGCGTTGCAGTGCGCCCAGCACGCTATGCCCGCCGCAGCCTTTACACCAACGAGCGGTCTCGGTGCTATAATCATCTAGGCCGTAAGTGGAACAGCATTCTTCCTTGGGGATAAAATCTTCGATCGGTAACGTCATCTCAAGCCTCCTTGAGGGAATCGATTTCCCGGGTGATAAGCTCCTGAACTTCGCTAGGACGTAGAGGACGCCCCGGTACGCGACCCCAGCAGTCTACATCAACCAGGGTTCTTGCGCGCAAGAGCGTCGCCAATTGCGTATAACGTCTGTTCTCCTCTGTAATGTAGGGATCACCGGGTTGATCGCCATAGTTCAGCTCCACCGTCATCACTTTTTTGAATTTCTGGAATGCAGCTTTTAAGCCTGGAGGCAATGGGGAGAGAAACTGAATGTTCATGGCGGATACCTGAGTGCCTTGGGCTTGGGCGCGTTCTACGGCTTCCCAGATGGCGCCGCGGGTCGATCCCCAGCTGACCAGCAACAGATCACCGGAGGACTTTCCAAAAATTTCTGGGACCTTGAGGGTGGATTGCAACACCGCTAGTTTGCGGCTGCGCATGGTCATGCCTTTTTGATTGGCTGCGGAGAGGTAATTGATTTTACCGGTATCCGTATGGTTTAAGCCTGTTGCCACCCACATTCCCCCTGGGCGGCCAGGCAGAATGCGTTGGGATAAGCCTGTCTCTGGGTCCCAATCGAAAGGCTTTGTTCCTGGAGGAACCGGACTGAGGTCCAGTGGAGTTGAAAGCAAATCCACATTAATCTGTGGACGCGGGAACAGTTGGCGTCCCGTGGCGAGATTGGCATCGGAAAGAATGATCACCAACGCTCGAAACTCTTCAGAGATGCGTCGAGCCAGCGGCATGATCTGGAAGCATTCCTCAATGGAACTTGGGGCAATGATGACCTTTGGTGTGTCTCCTGGAGCGCCATAAAGCGCCGCCAGCAGATCTCCCTGTTCCACTTTTGTAGGTAGGCCCGTGGAGGGACCTCCACGTTGTACGTCAATCAACACTAGAGGGGTTTCGCTCATGACCGTCAGACCTTGGAACTCGGTTTTGAGGGCCAGACCGGGTCCCGATGTGATCGTCAAAGCGGGCTTTCCTGCCCAGTTGCTCCCCACGGCTACGCCAATGGCTGCGATTTCGTCCTCTGACTGGTGGACCATACCACCAAAATCCTCGAACATCGCTGCTAGTTCATGTGACGCTGAGGTCGCTGGGGTAATTGGATACATGGCGCAGAGTTCGTAGCCGGCCGCGATGGCGCCCAGGGCCAAGGCTGTATTCCCGTTCATTGCCACTTGCGCCTGTTGAGAGGGCATGGGAGCCACTTGGAAGGTGGTTTCAAAATGAGTTGATCCAAAGGCGAATCCGGCCTCCAGAAGGCCAATGTTCTTTTCGATCACCGCTTGGGTCTTCTTGTGGAAAACCTCCCGCACAATCGTTTTGGCGATAGATAGGTCCTTGTTGTAAAGGCTGACTAGCATCCCTGTCACGAACATGTTTTTGCCTTTGCTTGTATCCTCTGCGATACGCTGGCATTCCACCTCAATGGGAAGCTCCCAAACCTGGCCCCCCTTGTGAATCAGTTCGTCGAGGATTTCTCGATATTGCTTGCGAATTTGTGGGTCGGCGTGGGTGGCCCATTGGTTGTCAATAAGAACGATAACCTTGGGGTCCAGTGCATCTACCTGGATGCGGGAGAGGAGGGCCATTTCGTTGAAAGCCACCACCAGGTGGGTGAGATCACCCCCATTCGTCAGAGGGCGGCTGGCGAGTCGGATGCGATTTCCACTGGCACTCCCTGTGGTGTGGGGAGGGGGTTGAATCTCTGATGGAATGATCTCTACCGTCCACAGGCCATTGCCGCTGCGGGCGCAGACTTCAGCAAAGGTGGTGCCTGCTTTCTGGGCGCCTTCGCCGGCGTCGCTCACGATTTCTACGATATGTTCTGGCAATGAGACGATCTTAGTCATGTTGCTCCTTATCGTTACAATGTTGCGTGCAATGAGCGCAGCCCCCGCGCAAACGGCAAGGGTCTACATCCCGCATTGCTTCCTCGTGGTGTGCGGAAACCCGGATCCAGAGAAATGCCATCAACCCAATGGCGAGTGCGGAAAAAAGAATTTGTATGCCGATGGACATCATCCACCTCCCATGCCGGCAAACCCCATGAATGCCATGGAAAGGATGCCCGCAATCATCAGCGTTAGAGCCGTTCCCCGAACGAGTTTGGGAATCGGCGCGTAGGTTAGGTCTTCTCGAATCCCGGACATGATCAGCATTGCCAAAGCGAACCCGGTGCCTGCACCCAAGGCAAAAACCAGGGACTGCAGTAAAGAGTACCCTCGGCTGGTTTGAAATAAGGCGACTGCGAGAATCGCACAATTTGTAGTGATAAGAGGTAAATAGATACCTAAAGCGCGGAATAGAGCAGGGCTTGTCTTCTTGATCAGCATTTCCACTAGTTGAACAGTGGAGGCGATGACCACAATAAAGGAGATGAGTTGCAGATACTCCATGTGGAGGTATGTGAGCAGACTATGAATGGCAAAGGCTGATGCGGAACTGACCAGCATCACAAAGGTCACCGCAACCCCAAGCCGTACCGAGGTATCCAGTTTATTGGAAACACCCAAAAAAGAGCAAATTCCGAGAAAATAGGACAGCACAAAGTTATTGACGATGCACGAGCCCAGCAGAATATATCCCAAGGATTCCTGATTCATGTACCCTCCCTAGCGGAACGGGAACGTTTAATTTGTTCGTTGATGACATTGACCAGCAATAGCAGAATTCCCAGGGTGAAGAACCCTCCACCAGGCATCGCCATCACCACCCAAGGTTGGAAGTGCGGCCCAAAGATCGGATGACCGAGTAGAGTCCCATTCCCCAAGGCCTCACGCAGCGCCCCCATGCAAGTGAGTGCGAAGGTAAAGCCCAGGCCAGAGCCTAGAGCATCCAGAAAGGAGAGCCCGGGTTGATTTTTTGAGGCAAAGGCTTCTGCTCGTCCCAAGATAATGCAGTTCACGACGATTAGGGAGATAAAGGCTCCCAGGGCTTTATGGAGTTCAATGCTCAAAGCCTGAATCAAATAGTCCGCTACAGTCACAAACGTCGCAACGATGGTTACATAGGCCGCGATACGAATTTGGTGGGGGATCCATTTGCGCAATAGAGAGACGATTAGGCTAGAGGCGATCAGAACGCAGGCCGTGGCAACACCCATGCCTAGGGCATTATGCACGGAATTGGTTACCGCTAGGGTGGGGCACATTCCCAACAGGTGCACGAACACCGGGTTTTCCTTCCAGAGCCCCGCTAAAAAGACGTCGGAACTACGGTGCTGCATGGTGAACCTCCCAATAGTGTTGCACAACCGGTAAACGCGTTTCGACGCTGGCCTGCAACAACTTGGCCACTGCTTTGGAGGAAATCGTGGCTCCGCTGATTCCGTCGATTTCCCAGGGCTGAGACTTGTGACCATGTTTGACCGCCACCAAGGGATGGGTGATATCCAGATTTTGGAAGTTTGCCAGGAAGGAGGAGTCGCTAGAAATGCGGTCGCCAATTCCTGGAGTTTCTTTGGATTCCACAACCTTGAATCCGATTATGCACTGGATGGAAGGATTGTAGGCGTATAATACTCGAACCCGATCACCAAAGCCCTTGCCATCGGCTTCCATTGCGACGCCAGCCAAGGAGCTGTCCTTGTCCCAGGCGAGGAAAAAACGTACCCCACTGGCACTATCCAATACAGGATTTATGCGTACGGCATTTGGACAAACTTCTAAGGCGGCCTCCCGAATTAGGGTGTCTTGATTCTTGGCTATAAGTGGTGCCGTAAGATTGTAGGTCAGTACGATCATCGTTCCCGACCAAATAGAAATTGCGACAAGAGTGAGAGCCATGCGCAAGCTGGAACATTGGGCTTTCATGGTCGCCTCCGGGTTCCATAAACACGAGGCATACACCAGCGATTTAGGAGGGGCGTTATCGCATTCGCCAGGAGAATCACATACATCACGCATTCGCAAAGCCCTCCCCAAATACGAATGGTCACGACTAGAAGGCCAATGAAGATGCTGTAAATCCAGGTTCCCAAAGGGGTCACGGGTGAGGTTGCCATATCCGTGGCCATGAACACCGCTCCCAGAGCCAATCCGCCGGAAGTCAAGCTGAACAAGGCAGAAGGGTATTGGGGATGTAAACCATGCAATAGGGCACTCAATACGGCTGCGGAGACGAGCACCCCTACAGGAATTCGCCAATCCAACATGCGGCGTACGGCTAAATAGGTTCCGCATAAAAGGATCAGGAGGGTTGCCGTCTCTCCTGCAGATCCAGATACCCCGCCCAGGAACAGATCGTGTACTGGGGTGCTCACATGCCCAAATTTGAAGGCGGAAAGCGGTGTGGCACCAGCCGTTCCGTCCACAGATGGTTGGAGCAGGGGCCAAGCGAGGGTTCCCGGATTCAGAACAGACCAGCGATCCGGGCGTAAGGCATCCGTCCAAGTGGTCATGGCGGCAGGAAATGCGGTTTGTAGGAAGGCGCGCCCTACGAGAGCCGGATTAAAAGGGTTCGATCCAAGCCCACCAAAAATCATTTTTCCCAGCAGGACCGCCATGGCGCCACCCACGAACGTCATCCATAATGGGAAACCAGGCGGCAGAGTAAGTCCCAACAGGATGCCGGTAATCACAGCAGAATAATCCCCGATGCTTTGTTCTCGCGATGTAATGCGGTTGTAGAGAAATTCTACTCCCACGGCGGATCCTGTGGAAACCGTAATGACCAGCAGGGCACTCCATCCGAAATTGTAAATCGCGTAGGCTACCAGAGGAAGTAAGGCAAACACGACATGA
>DATIQS010000116.1:0-13290 GCA_035470605.1 Fibrobacteraceae bacterium | reverse complement strand
TCCCCCCAAAAACAGGAACTTAGCGCCATCGTACATTTTTAGGTACATAAGCCCCAAGGCCGCGACTAAAGGGAGGTCCATTACCAGAAGGACGATGGGTGTCACATATCCCCGGCCAGCCAGAAAGTCCATGGACTGATTGGCCAGGAGGGTCAACAGAGACAGGATCAAGGCTGTATGCAAAAAGCGGATTTTGGAAACCTGTACAGGATCCGCCAGTTCGATTCGCAACGTTATTTTTTTGTCGATCCAGCTCCGCAACGACCGCCAAGCGCTCATGGCGATGCCTTGAAATGAATCCAGTTCTGGGAAACCGCCAGGCGGACCAGTTCGGTGGAGGTCTGGATGCCATATTTCCGTAGTAGGTTCTTCCGGTGGGATTCCACGGTATGAAACGAAATGTCCAGCTTCGCGGAGATTTCCTTGGCACTTTTCCCTTTCGCGATTTCCTGAACGATCTCCAGCTCTCGGACCGTCGGAAGTCCTTGGGAAACTCGGTTTTCCAACGCCAAGCGGATGCTCGTAAGCAGTTGCGTTTCTGAAATAGGCTTTGTTAAGTAGTTTTCGGGAGTCAGCGCCGATGCCCGATGAAGGGTCTGCTGGTCTGAATAGGCGGAAATGATAATAAAGGGAATCGGACGGAATTCATGCACATCTTGCATCAGATCCAGGCCATTTTTCCCAGCACCCAAGTTAATGTCACACAAAATCAGGCTGGGTTCGACTTCCTGGATTTTCTGGATCGCCTTGGCGTAGCTCGACGCGATTCCCACAACAGAATAGCCATTGCGTAGCAAGGTCTGCTCCAGGTCCTTGGCGATAATGATTTCATCTTCGACGATAAAAATCCGGTCCATTTTAATCCAGCCCCAAAAGTCAGAAAATACAAATCCGAAAAAAACTTCCTATCCCTGAATTCAGGGATGTCCGCACACATTTTCACGGGAAAAGAACAAAATGAAAAGACCTTCTCCGCAGGGAATGCCGCTTCGGTGTGCTGTCAGCAGAACTGTCGTAGGCTTGATCTTCTTCTTGACTGCTTTGGCTACATCGGTGTCGTCTTTGCCATGTCCTTGGTGTTGTCGGGAGACTTTTACAACCGTTTTGCGCTTGATGACTTCGGCCTGAGTGGAGTCTGTAGCGGATTGCTGTGGCTTGTGCAAAGATCAACAAGGGGAGCAAGGCGGGGCCCTATCATCACTCGATTCTTTTGGGGGGCATTTGCAAGATTTATACCAGTCACATTTACGGAAAAATCCCCACAAAGGCCTTTTGCCCTCATTTTGGATGCTGAAAATTCAACAGCTCATAAAGAGCCCATCCTGAAGAATTTTCTGCGTTCTTCTATTGACTCACAAAAAGAATATTCTAGTTTGGAATATACCTTACAAAGCAGGAAATTATGAACCGATACGACCTGGTATTGCTTGGATTCATCGCCGAAAAAGACGCGAGTGGCTATGACATCATCACCATGATCCGTAAGCGGGAACTGGATCGCTGGGCCAAGATTAGTACATCCACAATCTATAACCGTTTGGCTCGTTTGGAAAAAAATCATTCCATTGAAGGTCGGTCTGAACGTGACGGCAACCGTCCGGAGCGCACCACCTATGCGATTACCGACAAGGGTCGCGAAATCTTGAAAAAGGAAGTCATCAAGCATCTCATTGGTTTCAATGATGATCCCCGCACTTTGGGCTATGCGTTCCTTTACGGAGCAGACCCTATTGAAGTGGCCCGCGCTGTAGAGGCTCATGCAAGAAATTTGGAGCGAGAAATCGACGCCATTGATGAGATGATCAAAAATGAACCTCGCCCCACCCTATACGAGGGAGGCCCGTTCCTGAACTGCATGTCTCGCGACCATATGGCGGTGGAACTCAAATATGCCCGCGAAGCCCTCAAGATTCTGCGCGCCCCGGAAAAGACAAAGAAGCTGAATGGATACTTCTACATCAACTTCGGCAACCGCGACTTTCAGAGATAAAGAAACGCAAACGGAGAAACGATGTCAGAGGTTAGAGGGTAAAGGTTAGAGATGGCTCGGCTATGCTTAGATCCCGACCTCTAACTTCTAACCTCTAACCTTATTTTCGGACCACCCTTGGATTTCACCCCCTCCCACGGAGACCCTCATGTCCAAATACGGATACTTTGACGACGCCAAAAAAGAATACGTTGTGACCAATCCAGCCACGCCCATTAAGTGGTGCAACTATGTGGGCACCCTGAAATTCGGCGGCATCGTCGATACCACCGGCGGCACCCTGGTCTGCAAGGGCGACCCCGCCCTGAACCGCATCACCAAATACCTGTCCTGGATGCCCAACTCCGAGTTCAAGGGCTCTACCGTCTATATCCGTATCCGCAAGGGCAGGAAGTATATCATCTTCTCCCCCTTCGTGACCCCGACCCTCACCCAGCTCGACAAGTGGGAGTGCCACGTCGGCCTCTCCTACAGCCGCTGGATCGCCGAATACGCTGGTCTTCGCATCCAAATTACCGTGTTTGTGCCCACAGGTTCCAACACCTTGCTGCAGGACATCCAGGTGACTAACATCCAGGGCGCAGCCCAGACCGTGGACGTTATCCCGGTTTATGAATTCTCCCATTTTGACGCGCTAAAGCATCTCACCAATGCGGATTGGGTGCCCCAGACCATGACCCTCAAGGCTCATCCAGAAAAGACCGGCCATGTGGTCCTTGAACAGTATGCGTTCATGAAGCGGGATTTTTGCGTGAACTACGTCACCTGCGACAAGCCGGTCACCAGCTTTGAAGGCGATCGTCGCGTCTTCCTTGGTGCCAACGAAATGGGGTCTTTTGCCCATCCACTTGCCCTCGACAAGGGGAAGCTTTCCAACTCCGAGTGTCTGCGTGGAGACAACATCGCCGCCCTGATGGTCTCCGCCGGTTCCCTCAAGAAGGGACAAACCTTCCGTACCTGCACCCAGCTCGGCCAGGAACACGATTTGAGCGTCGCGCAACCCACTATCAAGAAGTACCGGAGCCTCAAGAATGTCGATGTGGCCTTCAAGGAACTCGCCAATTTCTGGAAGGATTATCTGCAGGCCATTCAGGTGCAAACCCCGGATGCCTCCTTTAATTCCATGGTCAATGTGCACAATCCCCGCCAGTGCCACACCACCAAAAACTGGTCGCGCTATTTGTCGCTTTACCAGCTGGGATACGGCTCTGACCGTGGCATCGGCTACCGCGACTCTTCGCAAGATCTGCTGGGTGTCATGAGCCACATGCCGGAAGAGGCGCGCGAGCTGGCGGAGAATTTGCTTTCCGTGCAAAAGCGCGAAGGGTCTGCCATGCATCAGTATTTCCCCTCCACCATGGAGGCCAACGAAGGCGACTCCCGTGAAAAGGAAGACCGTCCCAAGTATTACGGTGACGACCACTTGTGGATTGTGCTTACCGTGGCGAGCTACCTCAAGGAAACTGGAAACCTGAAGTTTCTCAACAAAAAAATTCCGTTCTACGACAAGGATAAGCACACGGGCAAGGCGCTGGAGTCCGGCACGGTGTGGGAGCATGTCTGCCGTAGTCTCCGCTTCACCTGGAAGGACCGGGGCCAGCATGGCCTGCCGCATCTGGGTTTCGCCGACTGGAACGATACGGTGAATCTGCCCAAGGGCGCAGAGTCCATGTTCAACGCCAACTTGTTCGGCAAGGCGCTGAAGGAAGCCATTGACGTGGCCAATGCCGCTGGCAAAACCGCCGAGGCCGCAGAATTCCAGAAGTACTATGATGAAATGAAGAAGGCGGTCAACAGTGTCGCCTGGGATGGCAAATGGTGGAAGCGCTGGTTCGACCACGAGGGCAAGCCTATCGGTTCCAACGAGAACAAATACGGCAAGCTTTACACCAATGGTCAGTCCTGGCCCGTGATGTCCGGTTTCGCCGAAGGTGAGCGCGCCCTCACCGCGATGAATTCCGTCAACAAGCATATGAACACCCGCAACGGCGTCAAGCTGTCCTGGCCGGGTTACAATGGTTTTGACCCCACGTTGGGCGGCGTGTCCACCTATCCTCCTGGAGCCAAGGAGAACGGTGGCATCTTCCTGCATGCCAATCCCTGGGTGATGATCGCCGAGACGATTCTGGGCCGTGGTGAACTCGCGTTTCAGTATTACAACCAGATCAACCCTGCTGCCAAGAACGAGATCCTGGACGAGTTTGAGTCCGAGCCCTATTGCTATCCCCAGAACATTTTGGGCGACGAGCACAAGCAGTTCGGCTTGGGCCGCAACGCCTGGCTTTCGGGCACCAGCTCCTGGACCTACCAGGCGGCGACGCAGTGGATTCTGGGCGTGCGCGCGAGTTTCAAGGGCTTGATTGTTGATCCCTGCATTCCCAAGGAATGGAAGGGTTTCAAGGTCACCCGCAAATGGCGCGGCGCCACCTATCAGATTACCGTCAAGAACACCGGCAAGGTGTGCAAGGGCGTCAAGTCTATGACCGTGGATGGCAAGGTGGTCCAGGGCAATGCGGCGCCAGTCTTCAAGAGTGGCGTGCATAAGGTCGAAGTCGAACTCGGCTAATTGCTGATTGCATTGAAACGAATCCCTGGAGTGAGGCTTTGGGGATTTTTTTGTGTATGCATTCGAAAGCCACCCGCAGGCCAATTTGACTATTTCATTTCGCGGAACTCGTGCTGGAAACAGAGAGCAAAGTGCAAAACGCATAGTTGTGGAACGACATGCTTTTTGGGGAATGTACTGCAGGCTTTCTAACCTGCTAGTTTGGTTGCCATTCAAAGCGCCGTTTCAAACAAAGAATGTCCTTTGGATGGTGGGTTCTAGAGTCCCCCAACCACCTGATCTGCCCGTTCTGGCTATGTCGGACTACGGGCAGATATACTCCACTGAGTACACCCAATTTAGCCACCAAAATCAGCCTTGGCGAGGCGACAGGTGTTTACCTTCGCCAAGGCCAGAGATCCATTGGCGATGTGCCTTTCGCAAATGCCAGCCCTATTTACGCGACGTAACGCGTGGCTAGTATTCTAGGGCTACGCCGGTGGATGTTTATTGTGCATGCAAAAGGGCTATCTTTTTCCTGAGAGGTTTCGTTTGTCCCCATTTGCCCGTTTTCTCTTTCTGGACCTGGAGTTTAACCCGGCGACGCGCCGGGTGCGGGAATATGGCTGGGAGTTTCAGGGGGCCACGGGAAAGAGCTATTCTCCAGAAGCGTTGCGCCAGCGGATCTCTGCGGCGGACTTTTTTGTGGGGCACAACATCCTGCAACATGACCGCGCCGTGCTGGCGGAGGTCGCGGGCATCCAGTTGGAGTCCGTGCGCATCCTGGACACCCTGTTGCTTTCCACGTTGCTGTTTCCGCATAAACCCTATCACGCCCTGCGCAAGGAGTATCTGCAAGATTTAGAAGGCCCCTCGGATCCGGCGCGGGATGCCGCGTTGAGTCGGGAGCTTCTGGAGGCTTGCTTGGCGCAGTGGGACGCGTTTCCCCATTGGTTGCAAACCCTGTTGCGTCGCTTTTTGCAGGACAAGCCTGGGTTCGCTCCGTTTTTTACGCTGGTCTCCGATCCCGGGCGTCCTGATTTGGAACAACTGCTCCGCGAGGTCTGCGAAGCCTTTGATGGCCGCCTGTGCATTCAGGGCGACATCGCCGGGGAATGGAAGCGCTACCCGGTGGAATGGTGCTATTTGCTTAGCCTCTTTTATCAGGACAAACCCTCGGATTTTGTGCCCCATTGGGTGCGCCACCAGTTTCCGCACATCGAATCGCTTCTGCATCGCCGCCGCATGCAGAACTGCGGCGAGCCCGACTGTCCTTACTGCTCACAACAGCTGAGCGCAACGCGGCAACTAGAACGTTGGTTCGGATATCCAGGATTTCGGCGGTTCAGTCCAGAAGAAAAAACTCCTTTGCAGCAACAGGTCGTGGAAGCGGCCATGCGGGGAGAGAGCCTCTTGGCCGTGTTTCCCACCGGGGGCGGCAAAAGCATCACCTTTCAGCTTCCGGCTTTGATCGCCGGAGAACAGCTCGCCGCCTTGACCGTGGTCATTTCTCCCCTGGTCTCCCTGATGAAGGACCAGGTCGACGTGCTGCAACGACGCCATCAGATCGACCAGGCCGCATACCTCAACGGTTTGCAGTCGCCTCTGGAACGCCAGGAAACCTTGCGGGCTTTGGGAGAGGGCGAAAAATCCCTGCTTTATCTTGCGCCGGAGGCTCTGCGTTCCAATACGGTTTTCCACCTTTTGGTCCAGCGGCGCATTGCGCGCTTCGTGGTGGATGAGGCGCATTGTCTGAGTTCCTGGGGCCATGATTTCCGCATGGACTATCTCTATCTGGCGGACTTTCTCAAGGACCTGCAACAGGAAAAGAACCTGTCGGTGCCGATCCCCGTCAGCTGTTTCACCGCCACCGCCAAACCCGCCGTGGTGGATGACATCGTGGGCTATTTTCAGGACCGCCTGGGGGTCGCGTTGCAACGCTTTGTCAGCCCTGCGGAGCGGACCAACCTGAGCTATGGATTGACGGCATTTGATGATCCGGCGCAAAAGGCAACGCAGTTGCACCTGCTGTTGCAGGGAACGCCTGGTCCAAAGATCGTTTATACGTCCACGGTCCGCACAGCGGAGAAGCTTGCCCAGAATTTGGCATCCCGGGGTATGCGTGCCCGCTATTATCATGGCCGGTTGGAAAGCGAAGAACGCATGTCCATTCAGGAGTCTTTTCAGAATGGGCAGACCGAGGTGATTGTCGCCACAACGGCCTTTGGCATGGGCGTGGACAAGGACGATGTCGGCCTGGTCGTTCATTACGAGATCTCGGCGTGTCTGGAAAATTATGTGCAGGAGGCGGGCCGCGCCGGTCGCAAATCCAGTATGCTGGCCCGTTGCGAGGCGCTCTATTGTCTACAGGATTTGGACAGGCATTTCCGCATGTTGCAGCACTCCCGTTTGACACCGCAGGAGATCCACGCCGTGTGGCGGGTGATCGCCAACACCAACAAGAAAACGGATGAGGTGGTGCTTTCTGTGCTGGAAGTCGCAGACCGTTGCGGCTGGACAGAACAGGACGGACACCCGGCTGAACTCTCCACCCGGGTACGTTTGGCGGTGTTGGTTCTGGAGGAGGCGGGGTTCTTGGAGCGCAAGCGGAACCGAAGCCTGATGATCGGCACCTCGCTCGGCGTGGATTCTGCGGAAAAGGCCCGGGCCGCCCTGGGGGACGCCGTGGAACGGCAGGGCTCCGTGGAGGAAACCGCTTTCCGCATCATGCGCCACATTGTCACCAAACGCTGGACGCGCCAACCAGAATGCATGGTTGATGAGCTTATGGTCAATCTCGCGCTTTCCCGCGAACAGGCGATGGAAGCCCTGCGGCTGTTGCGTGCCCGAAAGTTACTCGACTCTGGCAATGACCTCAGTGCCAAGGTGACGCGCACGGGCAACAAAACCTCGCGTAGACTTTTGGACCGCGCCTACGAGTTGCAAGTCATTTTGCTGGAACACTGTGGCCTGGCCCAGGTGGGGAAATCCATCCATCTAAACTTGTTCGATATAAACGCCAAAGTGCAGAGCCAGCTGGAGACCTCGGCTTTCCCGCACCGCGATTTGCTGGTCTTGCGCGGCCTGTTGCGTTTCTGGAGGCACCGCCAGGTGGCGGAGATCCATCTGCAGGAAGCGGGGAAACAGCTCTACAATGTGGAGTTCCTGATCGCGCCTGCGGAGGTGCGCAACCACATGGAGGGCATGTGGAGCGGGCTACAGAACACCCTGGAGGCCTTGCTGGAAATCCCCGATAACACACAAGGGCTGGTCTGGTTTTCCCTGGATGCTTTGGTCAAGCGTATCTGCGGGGAAGAGGGAGTCGGCGATCCGGGAGCGCAACGCAAAACCGAGATGGCGTTGCTTTTTCTGCATTCCATCGGTTCCATTCGGCTCGACCGGGGCCTGTTGGTCTTTTACAGCGCCATGGTGTTGCGACTCAATGCCCGGCAGCGCAGTCGGACCTTCCGGGAAGAGGACTTCCAGAAGCTGGACGAGCACTACGCCAACAAGGCGGAGTCCATTCACATCGTCGGTTTGTACGCGCAATTGATGCAACAGAGCCTCGCGCAGGCGCAGGAACTGGTGCGGGATTATTTCCACCTGGATGCGGAGAGCTTTCGCCTGAAATGGATGCTGGGCGAAAAGAAGACCGACGCGGTGTCCGATGCCCTGCGAAACCGCATTGAAGACGAACTCAACGAGGAACAGCACGCGGTAGTGCGTAGCCGCGCGAAGCATATCCTGGTGGCGGCAGGTCCCGGATCGGGCAAGACGCATCTGCTGGTGCATAAGGCGGCATCGCTTTTGTGGATGGAACAGGCGAAACCCGAGAGTCTGCTGATTTTGACCTTCAGCCGTGCGGCCTGCATCCAATTACGCAAGCGTCTTCTTGACCTGGCGGGGGATCTGGCGCGTCCAGTGCGCATCCAGACCTTCCATGCCTTTGCTTTTTCCGTGCTGGGGATGCGCGGGAATTTGCAAAACGTGGAGAGTGTTGTGGCTCAGGCTGCCGATTGGCTGGAGAGCGATGACTCCCCGGATATTGGGGTTCCGGCGGTGTTAATGGTGGATGAATATCAGGACCTTTCTGCGGACGAATACCGTCTCCTGCGAGCGATTTACGACCTGGGGGAAAAGTCTCCGCGTGTCATCGCGGTTGGGGACGATGACCAGAACATTTATGAGTTCCGCGGCGCCAGCGCTCAGTATTTCCGGCGTTTCAACGAGGATTTCCCCAACGCCAAGATTTTCCATCTCACTACCAATTATCGCTCTGTCTCCGGGGTCGTGCAGAATGCGGCCCTGCTGTTGCCCTTGCTGGAGGATCGGGTCAAGGCCCAGGTCCATCTCCACGCGCATCGTTCCGGTCCAGCCGAATTGTTTTTCCTGGAAGTCACACAACGCGCGCCCTACCTTTGTGCGGAGTGGGTCGCGCAAACCGCACCACAGTGGGGAACAGACAACATTGGCGTGCTTACCTTCCATAACATCGACCTTTACCGCATCTCCGCCGGATTGCAGGAAACGCACTGTGAACATCAACACTTGAGGCATTCTCAACGCGATCGTTTTCCCCTGGCCCGTCTGAGGGAAATTTTGGCCTTGCGCGTGAAGCTTCTGCAACATCCCAAGATCGGCTCTGCGCCCTTGACCCCCGAGGAATTCCGGGAGGCCGTGCAGGTTTGCCAGGAAGAATTGCCTACGGGGAGTTGCTGGGACATCGTCAAAAAAATGGTGGAGGATTACCTGGCGCAGGAAAACGAACCCACCTTGTACAGCTGGGAAGCTTATGTGCAGGAGGTCAAACCCCAGGATCTGCAAAGCCCTAGAGGTTCCCGCATTAGCCTCTGCACCATGCACGCCTCCAAAGGCCAGGAATGGGATCTCGTGGTCCTTTGCCTGGGGAACTGGAGACCACGAAGCCAGCAGGATTTCCGCCTGCTCTATGTCGCCTGTACCCGCGCCCGCAAGGCCCTGTATCTGGTCGGCGTTCCCGAAGGCCTGCCACAGGACTGGTTGCGGCAGTTTAAACGCATTCAGACTTCGCTCTGGGGAAGAATTCCGCTCCAGATCACTGTGGACCTGGGCATGGAGGACATCAATCTGGGCCACTATCTCAAGGATGATTCCTATGGAGCGTCTCTGCAAAAGTTGTTGGGACGTGTTGCTGGCGGTGTCCGTTGGCAGGTGCCGGAAAAAAGCCCTGATGCGTTGCAGAGCGGGAAATTATACACCACCTGGTACTCCCAGATGTTTATGGAAAAAACGTTTCAACCTTTGCGGGCCGATGGTTACCGGCCCCAAGAAGCTTCGTTGCTTCAGGTTTGCCGCTGGAAGGAATCCAAAGGGGCCCAGGAAGTCTGGGTGCCGTTGGTCCGGTTGAGGCTCTCGCTTATGGAACGGGATACAGGGAGAGAAACCGCGTGCCCTCCAGGTGCACTCGTTTCCCCTGGGGCGTGAAATAGCGCGCACTGCCGTCGTAGTCCGTCTAACTCCAGTACGCAAAGAAATAAACCAGGACATTGTGCTGATGACAGGCCTCTTCTTAAATCCTAAAAAAGGCCTTTCCCAAGCAGAGGTCTCTGTCGTTAGAATTTCGTCAGGTTGTTTCAATCCTGTTTGCGCCTCCTCATTTTCACTGACCTGGGCCTAGCTTTGGGGCGAGGTTTTCATGCGTCTGGAATATGTGTTGCTGAATTTCGCCTTTCCCTTTGTGGTTGCGGTTTCTTTGTATTTGGCTAGTGCCTTTCTCGCCCGACGCGGCATCCTGGACAAAGGCGTCCACCGGATGGTCTGGAACACCGCCCTGCTTCTTTTATTTGTGGCCTGCGGAGTCACTGGCTTTTTGCTGGCCTGGAAGATGTATCTGAACAACATTCATCTGGTGGTGCGCCTACATCATCAGACCGGAGCGGGCATGCTTGCCGTAGCGGCGGGACATACTCTGGAACGTCTTTCCTGGTTTACCACTCAAATACGAAATTTGTGTTCGAAACGGCGCAAACAAACGTTAGGAATGCCCGCCCAGTGGCTGCGGGTTTTGGGTGCCCTGCTGGTAATGACGGCCATTATCTTCCTGCCAGGCAAGCTCGTTAATTTGACCGCCGACCGCCGAGTTGAAGAGGCTAAAGCCGCTGTGGCACGCTTGAGAACGCAAACAAACGTTTTGCCCCAGGATTCTTCCTCCATTCCCCTCGTTCCAAAAAGAAAGACAATTCCACCGCCCCCCCCAGCATCTGCCGCTGCAAAGCCCGTTATTCCCCCAAAGAAAACGCCCGTCAAGGCCGTCACACCTACACCCGCAAAAGCCACCGCCCCCTCATCAACCATCACCCGTGATGAGCTGGGACGGATCTTGGCCTTAAAACGCGAACAAATCAGCAACAACGGTATTCACTCCACGGCGGAATTTGAGAATCGTTCCGACATCAGCCTCCAGAGGTTGGAGCAGGAACTTCGAGAGGTCTGGGACCCAGAAATTAGCATCAACATCTACGATCTGGGGTTGATCCGCAAGGTGCAGGTGGATGAAAAAAAGAACTTGAACATCGACATGCTGTTCACTTCGCCGACTTGCCCCCATAACGAATGGCTCCAAAATCGGTTACACGAACAAATGGAAAAATCGTCCCTCTTTGCCTCGGTCAACATCCATATTCTAAAGGGTAAGGCCTGGATGCCTGAATTCGTATCCCCCGAAGGCAATCGCATTTTGACGGAGTTGGAAAGATGGTAATTCAAGCGTTGACCCTCGGACTGTCCACTGGGCTTTACTGCGCCACAGCCTGCTTTCCCATGCTGGTCGCGAGCCTCTTTTCTCGCCAAGATCATCGTAGCCGCAACATAGCCTTAGGTGTTGGTCAATTCATGCTGGGTCGACTCGTTGCCTATCTGATCGTTGGACTTATTGCCGGGATTACCGGTTCGCTTCTGGGGGAATACTCAAAAATTTCCAATGCACTGGTTTCGACGGTTTACGTTGTCTCTGGTGGCTTGATGCTGTTGTACGGAATCGTAGAGTCCTTCCCCCACGCCAAGGCTTGCGCGGCCATGTCCGTGCGATTCCAGTCAAGTTCCTACCTACTTGTTCTTGGGTTCCTCACCGGCATGAACATCTGCCCCCCTTTTGTGTTAGCCTTTTCTGCGGCGGCAGACCTGGGTGGCGTAGCCAAAAGCGTTTTTTTCTTTTTCCTGTTTTTCCTCGCCACTTCGGTGTACATGTTGCCTTTTTTCTTCTCTGGATTTGCTGCAAAAAAACTTTATGTGAAGAAAGCGGCGCGCATCATTTCCATGCTTATGGGCGGCTACTTCTTGTTTCTTGGCGGTGAACGTCTGTTCCAGATTTTGGCGACGGCTTTAGAGTGATTGCTACTTTTGAGGCGTGAATACCCATCAAAGAGTCCTGCTCCTCCTGTTTGCCCTTTCGGTTTTTCTCACGCCTTTTATGGGGAGTGCTGTTAATTTGGCTTTGCCTGCCATTGCCAGGGAGTTCCATTTTGATCTAGTGACCACGGGCTGGGTTGCTACGTCCTTTCTTCTTTCTGCGGCGGTTTTCCTGGTTCCCTTTGGGCGTATTGCTGATCTTTATGGGCGCAAGCGAATCTTCCTCACCGGAAATCTTCTGTTTTGCCTATCTTCCTTATGGGCGGCCCTTGCTTGGAGTGGTTGGAGTTTCTTTGCGGCGCGGATCCTGCAAGGGCTTTCTTCCGCCATGCTTTTTGGAACTGGGAACGCCATCCTCGTCTCCGTTTTCCCCCCAGAGCAACGCGGCAAAGTCATGGGAATCAACGTCTCCGCTGTGTATTTAGGATTAGCCCTGGGACCCGTGCTCGGAGGCCTGCTTACCGACTTTTTTGGCTGGCGTAGCCTGTTTTTCTTTCCCGCCATTTTAGGCGCGGGAGTGGTTGGCATGGCCTTCGCTGCCCTGCAAGGAGAATGGGTGGAAGCGAAAGGAGAACGCTTCGATATAATGGGCTCGCTCCTTTATGCCGCAGCCATCATCTTCCTACTCCAGGGCTCTACGCATCTGCCCCACGGGAACGCAATCCTTCTTTTGGTTCTTGGTATTGTATGCTCGGTTGTTTTTCTGATTCTGGAAACTCGGCTTAAACATCCGGTTCTAGAAATTTCCATCTTCCGCACCAACCGGGTCTTCGCTTTTTCTGGCCTTGCGGCCCTGCTGAACTACAGCGCGACCTTTGCGGTCACCTTTTTGCTTAGTCTCTATTTGCAGATTGCCAAAGGACTCAACCCACGTCACGCGGGACTATTTCTGCTCATTTCTCCAGTGATGATGACCCTGGGTTCCCCATTCGCCGGTCGTCTCTCTGATCGAAAGGATCCTGGGAAGCTCGCCTCCCTTGGTATGGGGCTCATCGCTATGTTCCTGGTGATTCTTTTGTTTCTTCGTCAGGATACTCCTTTGTGGCTCGTTGGAGTCGCCATGGCGATCAACGGTATCGGAACTGCGCTCTTTTCTTCCCCCAATGCCAATGCCATCATGGGCTCGGTAGAAAAGCGACAACTCGGCCTCGCCTCTTCCATGCTTGGCTCCTTACGCTTGTTGGGGCAGATGATGGGCATGGGCGTTACTTTATTTGTTATAAATCTCGTCGTCGGCGAAGTTGCGCTCGATATTTCCATGGTGCCGCAATTCCTGCGCGCCTCGCATATCCTGTTTGTTATTTTTATTGGTCTTTGCTTGGCCGGAGTGTTTGCGTCTCTGGCCCGTATCAGGAAATAGCAAGCATCC
>DATIQS010000115.1:0-2708 GCA_035470605.1 Fibrobacteraceae bacterium | reverse complement strand
TAAAGAGAATCGGATACAATTTCAACAACTTGGTGGATAAGTAACGCCCATTCTGAACTCTAGAAAGCGGAGACGCCAGATGGTGAGGATTTATCTTTGAGTCATGCCGAAACTCACGGGAAAAAAAATTCTTCTGGGCGTCACAGGAGGAATCGCAGCCTACAAAGCCTGCGAGCTGGTTCGTCGCCTCCAGGACGAAGGCTCTTCGGTTCGTGTGGTCATGACACCATCCGCCACGCAATTTGTCGGACCGATGACCTTTGCGGCGCTGTCAGGGTTTCCGGTGTTCCAAGCTGGGCCGCACGATTCGCACACCTTTCGGCATATTGATTATCCACGCTGGGCCGATCTCTGTGTGGTAGCCCCCGCTTCCGCCCACTCTCTGGCCCGGTTTGCCTCGGGCGCAGCGGATGAGCCTGTCTCCCAATGCATTCTCGCTTCCCTGGCTCCGAAACTTGTGGTTCCTGCAATGAATTTTGCGATGTTCCAAGCACCTGCTACCCAACGCAATTTGCAGACATTGCGTGCGGATGGATTCCACATTCTGGAGCCGGATTCCGGTCGTCTGGCCTGTGGTGAGGAGGGTCAGGGACGCTTTCCAGAAGTCTCTCGGATTGTCGAAACCATCACAAAAATTCTGATTCCCAAAGAAAATGGACGGACCGTACTGATCACCGCAGGCCGTACAGAAGAGCCCATTGATCCTGTTCGCCTGATCACCAACCGCTCCAGCGGGAAAACCGGTGTGGCACTGGCTCGCGCATTTCGGCAGGCGGGTTTCCGCGTTATTCTGGTCCATGGTCCTATGGATGCAGCCATTCCCGAGGATTGCGAACCCGTGTCCGTGCATACCGCTCTGGAAATGCATCAGGCCGTGCTGGAACGACAGTCCCAAAGCGACGCGTTAATATTCTGCGCTGCCGTGGCGGATTATCGCCCTCGCCAGGTGGCTACGGAAAAAATCAAGGATTCTCGCTCCCAGCTCACTCTAAATCTTGAACCAAATCCGAACATTCTGCGCGATGCTGTTGCTCACAGACGCGCAGGCCAAGTGCTGGTGGGTTTTGCGCTGGAAACCGCCGAACCACTGAAACACGGCTTGGCCAAGTTGGAAAAATCAGGCGCTGATCTGCTGGTTCTGAATACCCCTGTCCGGGATGATTCTGGGTTTGGGCATGACAAGGTGGAATTTTCTCTGCTAGAGCCCAATCAAACATTCGAAAGCGCGCCCAAACCGAGCCTAGGAGAAAAAGACACCCTAGCCGCCGCCGTGGTCTCGCGCGTTTGCCACGCCCTGGGATTGGAGACCTGCTGATGAATGACTCGATGCAGGACGTGCGCAATTATCTTCACGCACAAATGGAACTCGGAGGAAACGAGGTTTTCTGGGATGAACCCTGGACGCCGCCGATTTCGTCTCCCCGTCCTGCTCCGGTGCCCTCGGAAGCTTCCGCAGCGAAAAACGTTTCAAATCCGCCATACAATCGCCAGAGTTCCAAGACGCAGCAACCGTCATCCCCACCATCGGGAGGCCGTAAATTGCTCATTCCCTCCAAAGCCCCAGTGGCCACGGATATGGAAATGGAAACGATTGAAACCGCCACGAGCCTAGAAAATTTTCATGAAGCGATCATGCACCATCCGTATTACCGCCTGGGTCCAGGGAAAGCCGGACGAATCGGGTTTGGGCAAGGGCCGATGCACCCACCGCTCATGCTCGTCGGCGATTCCCCAAGCGAAGAGGAATTACGCACAGGGGCCTTTCTGGAAGGGCCTGCCGCGGAACTCCTTCGCAAATTGCTGGAGAGCGTCCACCACTCTCGCAATCTCAGTTATGCAACTTGGTTCGCAAAAAAGCCCATCAAGACGCCCCCCCTCCCCCGCCAGGCCGCTGTACTACGCCGGATGCTCGCAACAGAGGTTCGCCTTGTTCAGCCAAGTCTGATCCTCCTGCTAGGGGAATCCGTATTGCGCAACGTCATGGAGGATAAGGGACGATTCGAGGAAGAGGGTGGAAAGCCCTTCGACTTTGCCGGAGTACCCACAACAGCCCTTTGTGCACCTGACCTGATGGTGGCTCAGCCCCAATGGAAAGTCATCACCTGGCGGGAGCACATCCCCAAGTCGGGGTACTTCAAGGTATGAGAACGATACGCCTAGAAGAAAGGAAAAAGGGTAGAGGGAAAAGGGTAGAGAGTGGAATACCTCACTTGAAACCCCGACTCAACACTTCATTTCGCACAAAGCGTACCGCGCCGCAACTTTCCACTTTCAACTCGCGTACCGCTCTGCGGCCATCTTTACCCTCTACCCTTTACCCTCTACCCTCTACCCTCTAACTTCTAACTTCTAACTTCTAACTTCTACCCTCTACCCTCTACCCTTTACCCTTTACCCTTTACCCTCTACCCTCTACCCTCTACCCTCTAACTTCTACCCTCTACCCTTTACCCCATGTCTGACTTTACCATCGAACCTCCCCAATCCCTAGAAGCAGAAACCCATCTGCTGGGTGGCCTCCTACAGGACAACGAAAAGCTTACCGACTGCTTGGCTCTGCTGCGCGCGGAGGATTTCTATTGGGAGAAGCACCAACTGATTTTCCAGGCGATGATCAAACTCGACCGGGAACGCTCCCCCATCGATGTGGTTACCCTGGCCGAAGCGCTCAATACGGAAGAAAATCTCCAGAAGGTGGGAGGACGAGA
>DATIQS010000114.1:0-1552 GCA_035470605.1 Fibrobacteraceae bacterium | reverse complement strand
ACGAAAATCAAGGTGGCTTCTCCAGCTGCGGCTTGGGGACCTCCTACTGAGGTAGCTGGGCCATACGAGGTGACCATGGAAACCTGGATTCGTTTGGATCCAGGAAAAGAAATCAATGTGCGTTGGGGCGGAAAATACGCCACCAAGGACATCAATTCTAAAGTCGACGCTCAGAGCACCTGGGTTCAGTTTAATCAGAAACGGGACCAGGAATTAGGAGTTGCGCGTTAATCGGAAGGATCGGCAAAAATTCCTTGTGAGGCCTTTGGCATACGATTTGCATTACTTTTGGTATGTCGATCCAGAATGCCATGTTACTTTTGCGGAATTTGGACATTAGTCCTGATCTCCGGAATGCTCTGTATCATTGTAATACGGTTAAAGAATGGGATGAAGCCTTGAAATCGGCAGGAATTCCCTTTCAGGAAGAGGAATTTGAGGAGGCGGTCAATATGTTACATGTCCGATGCCAAACGGTGGATGAGGCGGATGATCTGCTGCAACGCGTCCATTGGGTTCGTATGATGTTGGGGGCCTTTTCGACAATCCAGTAAATTCGGATGTTTCTTGTCCACATAAATGTGGGGGACACGATTATTTCCGTTCAAACGCCGATTTCCCTGGCCTGAACATCCAATCTCAGTAATCTGGTAGCCAATCTCTCCGTATTTTGCCCTCAATCATAGGGCTGTTCCTGTGATATTTTTGGAGACACTATGCTGGATTTCTCACCGCTGATTTGTCCACGTCGTTGGCTTTCATTGTTGGGCTTTCTGATGATGGCTGCTTTTGCACAACCTGGGGAGGGCGCTCCGCCGCAAGGGGGGCCCGGGGGAAAGATGCCCGATGCAACAGAAATGGCGCAGAAACAGTTGGAATCTCTGGAAGATAGCCTCGATCTGACAAAAGCACAACAAGATTCGCTCCTTGTTTATCTGACCGCCTTTCACAAGGGAATGCAAAGCGCCATGCAAAATGGTCAGCAATCCTCTCCACAAACTTTGGAAAAGGCTTTGGATGCCAAGGTTAAGGCCTTGCTTGATGCGAAGAGTTTTGTCATTTATCAACGTGTGATGAAAAGTCTACGCCCTTCCGGTGGTCCTCAAGGTGGTCCTCCTTCGCGGGGGGGTGCTGGACCTGGCGAGGGGAACGATTGATTGATCTGACAAAGGTATATTTCATCAACGGTGCAGACAGTTCTTGAAATTCTGAATAAGACTACGGAATATTTTCGCAAGTGTGGCGTTCCTGATCCCCGCCTGGATGCTCAGCTTTTGCTGGCCAAGGGGTTGGGAATGTCCCGCATGGATCTCTATTTGAATTTTGATCGTCCTTTGCAGGAGACGGAACTCGGCCCTTTGCGGGCCTGGGTGGCGCGGCGTGGAAAACGTGAGCCCTTGCAGCATATTCTTGGCTCCACTTCCTTTCTTGGACATGAAATTCGTTGCGATCGTCGAGCTCTGATTCCTCGTCCAGAGACGGAGGTTTTGGTGGAGGTGGCTTTACATCTCATTTCCGAAAAGCCCTCTCCGCTTGTGGTGGATGTGGGGAC
>DATIQS010000113.1:0-2349 GCA_035470605.1 Fibrobacteraceae bacterium | reverse complement strand
GCCCTTTCCCAGCCACTCGTAGGAAAGGACATGGCGGTCGATGTCTTCCGAGGGCGTCCGGGCAATCAGGTACCAGGTTCCCGTGAAGCCGCGTGGCTTGCCAAAGGGGCCCCCACGATGGACCGATCCGTCATAGCGGATTTTCTGGTGGTCATCCAGCCGCCACTCTAGATCCCAGGCGCCATCCTTTTCCTGGAGGTCGGTGTTCTCGGCGACCTCGCCTTGGGCATAGTGGTAGTTCTCTGCCCAGCGTCCCCTTACGTACAACTGAAGGCCTAGGTTTTCCCGGGTCCACAAAAAGCGGTCGCTGAGGTTTTTGTCCTTTGCGTTCGTGCCATATCCTGCGGACAAACGACTTTCCAGCCGGGCTTCTGGAACGAACTGCACGGAACCTAAATCAATGGTCCCTGCAATGGCGCCAGAGCCATAGCGGACCGAGCCCATGCCCTTTTCCAAATGGACCACCCCGAGAGCACCCACATTTTCCGAATGGATCATGTAACCCGCCGGGTAGCTATTCTCCTGCCGCAAACCATCGCGCGACACCAGAATGCGGTTCCCCGAAAGGCCACGCAACAACAGTGGCGCCTGATAATACATGGTCTCGGTGAAACCCAGTTGCTTTTGAAGCGCCCGCTGCAGGCCCAAGCCGTCGTCATCCCGGATGGAGTCCCCCAGCGGCAACACTTTAGACAAAGCGGTGTCTTTCCAATCCGCCACAGATGCCGCATGCACCTCCGTACTTCCCAGATTTTGCAGGGAGTCGTTCAAAGTGCTATCGGCAAAAGCGGAAGTCATCAGAAACAAAAATGGAAGGACACCGGACATGAACAGAAATCACGGGGTGACCAGGACCTGCCAGCGCACCAGCGTCTTTTGTTTGTCGTCGCCACTTCCCTGGAATTGGTAAACCATAAATTTGGCATATCCGCCTTCCCGGGTCTTGACGAGGAACACGGGTTGTTCCTCCTGCTCCGTGGAGCCATCGGGAATTTCCAAGACCGTGGCCCGGAATTTGTTCCCAATGACCAGTTGGCTATAGGCGTTCATCAGGGTGTCTTTTTCGATGGATTCCGCCCCATAATGCAGGGAATCGAAATCAACCACCGGGTCCGTCTTCAGCGAATCGATTTCCTCTGCGGTGATCGTCGTGTAGCTGTCAAAGAAATCGGTGCCTTTGCCGACCTGGTAAGCGGCGACAGAGACCGAGTCCGAGGTGTACATCAAAATGGCGGGGCAGCCTTCGCTGGTGGAATCCCCGGTGTCGCCAATGTAATAGACCATCACATTGTAGAGAACCAGGTCATAGGAATAGTCCCTTCCGCTGTCGAGGAAGGCCGTGTCCAAGGTTGTGGAGTCATGGATGAAGTCGATCCCGATTCCCTGCCGGTTGATCTTCGGACTGCGCTCCAGTGCGTAATCCAGGGTCTCATTTTCTTCTGCCTGTAAGTTCCCCGTCGAGGTAGATGAAGCACTCACAGACGAAGAGGATTGATCTGAAACAGAGGATGACAAGGCCTCCGAAGAATCGTTTTCATCACTCGTGGAACTGTCGCAGCCAGCCAGGGCCCATAACGCAGAGAGTAAAACGATTTTGTGAAAAAGATGCATGGTCGTTTCCTTGTTGTTGATGGAACGCCCTCTGCTTTGCGAAATGTATGCCGGGTAACATCGGGAATTTTTAAAGAATTTTTCAAAAAAAGATACCGAAAGGTCGTAAGACATCAAAAATCCAACCGGGATGTCGGATTGAACGATCCATCTACGTCTCATCTCCATTGCACGAAAATGACGTATAAACCTAGATGCCGTAATTGGACACCGAGTGGTTTTCGAATACAAGCAAAAAACCCCGCCTCACAAAGAGACGGAGCCCTGAAAGAGTTATCCAACCGCGCTCAGCGTCGAATCGACAGCGTGTTCCGTGCCACAGGCCTTCCGTTCAGCTTTAGCACGCTGATGTAGCGACCAAAGCCCAAACCAGTCGTCTCGCCCTGTAACGTATAAACGCCGGGAGTCCGCAGCCCCTCCTGCAGGCGCAACACTTCCGCGCCCGTCAGGTTATAAAGGACGATCGCCACATCCGCATTCCGAGAAATGCTGTAGCTTAGTCGAATGGTTTGGCCCTGAACCTGTGCCGAGAGGCTGTTGTCGGATCCAATAGCGCCAACATTCGCCACCACAGGCGGCTCTTCCCGCACAAATACACTCACCGTGTCCGTCGCGCTGGTGTCAATTCCATCACTCACCGCGACCACCACCTTCAGCGTGCCGCTGAAACCCGAGACCGGAGTCACCGAGTCGCCGGACACCGTGTAATTGGTTCCCGCATAAACGATCAGCGAAAGG
>DATIQS010000112.1:0-7263 GCA_035470605.1 Fibrobacteraceae bacterium | reverse complement strand
GTCTGTACTAGCCCGTTCAGCAAGCATGGCTTGGGTATGTAGTAAGCGGACGGCGTGCTGGTGCAGGGCGCTAAGAATCGGGATAGGATCGATGCCTTGCCGCAATTGTTTGCGCAGCACCTGAATGAAGGCCTGGGCATTTCGTTCTCCAAATGGCTTTTGGATTTCAAATGCAGCTAATTCGCGCTGGGCCACCACCATTTCTGCAGTAAGCTGCGCACTAATCGTGCTCGTGGAACCACAAGCCTCTGCTAATTTGACGAGTTCCGCATGGAGCACAGCTAAATCGTTGCCAATGGCCTCAGCCAAGTAATGGGCGGCTTCTGGAACAATTTTTTTTCCCAGAGATTCAGAACTATGCCGAATGATCCATTCGGCTAGCTTATGCTGCTTGGGTGGGGCAAAATCCTCGACTTGTCCCACTTTTTTCAGCACCTTGACGAATTCGCTACGTCCGTCGAGCTTCTCTCCTTCTAAAAAGAGCAAACAGTCAGGTTTCCTTTTGAGCCAGGGGGTCAACAGTTCGAAATCCGCTGCCCGCAAATTTTCTACACGCCGTAAGACCACCGCTTGGTCTGGCCCGAACATGGATACCGTGGAACAGGATTCGATAACCCTTGCTGCGATATCGGAAACAGAGGTATCTCCAGCATGGAGGATTTGCCTGGCCATGGGGTCGTCTTTGCGGTCACCCAAGGCTTTGGCCACGGCAGCATCCAGCGCCTGTTGTCGAGAATATTGGTCTTCACCAAGAAACGCGCAAATCATAGATCAAACATAAAAAATAGGGGTTTATTCAAACGATTCCATTTCTAGGCAAAACTCATCACAAACCTGTATCCTTAAATTTGAGCGTCTGTGGAACTCAACCTTTCCGTGGTCCACCCGCAACCGCGCGAGCGCTGCCACGGTACCGCAGACAATACTGCATTTTGCCCCACCACGGGCTGCGACAAGTTCGCCACGACGTCGACGACGCGAACCTCGGGCCAAACCTCTGTGCCTCTGTGGTTCTTGATTCCCCTGCACAGCCCGCCTTCCGCGCCACCTCGGGCTGCGTATAGCAATGTCGTGCGGAACCGAATTCACTAAGGATGTCGAAAACAGCTATTATTCTCATATGACGGAAAAATCAGCCCTTGATCCTAGACATCAGCGTCTTGCTCTTGCCGTGCAGGAAAATGAAATCAACGAATACCATATCTACCTGCGTCTGGCGGAACAGACGAAAAATCCGGGGAACGCTGAGGTTTTGCGAAAAATTGCGGAACAAGAACTTGGCCATGCGCGATTCTGGCAGGCCATAACGAAAGTGGATGCTCGTCCTAGTTCTTGGAAGGTGGCTCGAGTCGCCTTTTTCGCCAAACTTCTTGGTTTGACCTTTGTACTCAAGCAAATGGAACGGCGTGAGGGCACTGGTTCTAACCGCTATGACGAACTTTCCGAAATATTCCCAGAAACCAAACGGCTTTCAGAGGATGAACGTCGCCATGAGCAGGAAATCCTCAATATGCTGGATGAGGAGAAGCTTAAATATGTGGGATCCATCGTGCTGGGACTGAATGACGCTTTGGTGGAACTTACGGGGGCTTTGGCTGGATTTACCTTGGCTTTGGGCAATACGCGTGTGATTACCCTGGCGGGATTAGTGACTGGTATTTCTGCTGCCTTTTCCATGGCGGCATCGGATTACCTTTCTTCAAAAGCGGAAGGCGATTCTACGGCGAAGAAATCGGCTATCTACACGGGGGTGGCCTATCTCATTACCGTGATGCTTTTGATCCTTCCTTTTTTGCTGGTCGCACAGAAATTCATTGCTCTTTCCATGACCCTCACCACCGCAGTCCTGATCATTTTTTGCTTCAATTACTACATCTCCGTGGCCAAGGATTTGAATTTTAAACACCGCTTTTTGGAAATGACGTCGATCAGTCTTGGGGTTGCAACGTTTTCCTTCTTCGTTGGTTATGTACTGAAGGGTGTTTTAGGGGTTGATCTTTAGAGCGGACAAGAACATGCACTTTGTGTGTTTTTTCGATTTCATTGACGCTGCTTATCGGATTTCGTTGATTTGTGGGCGGGAGAAGTCCACTCAAAGGGGAGGTTGATTTCCTGCCATGCTTCGCCTATTGCACACATCAGATTGGCATCTGGGACAGAGCCTACGGGATTTGGACCGTTCCGAGGAGCATCTAGCTTTTCTGTCTTGGCTCGGAGACCTGCTGGAGCGGGAATTCCAGGCCGGGAACCCATTCCATGCAACCCTGATCGCGGGAGATGTGTTTGACAACCCCAACCCTTCGGCGCGGGCGCAGGGGCTCTTTTACGAATTTCTGGAACGGGCGCGGCATTTCACACAACTGGTGGTGATCGCCGGTAATCACGACAGCGCAGAACGGTTGCAGGCGCCGAGTCCTCTCTTTTCCCGCTTAGGTATCCATATCATCGGACACTGGCCGGAGGACAACCAGCCTGCGGAGCTGGTGATCCCGGTGCAGGGGGATAGGGAATCCGCGTTGATTTTGGCCATGCCCTTTTTGCGTCTTGGGGATCTGGGTTCGTTCCAGGCTGGACAGGCGGCGGACCATTTCGCGCAAGCACACAAAAAGCGATACCAGCAACTTCTGGAGACCGCCCAAGCGCACCCTCAATTCCAGAAAAACGAACAAACCACACTGATTGGCATGGGGCACTGCTTTGTCTCTGGAGCCGCGACGAACGAAGAAACGGAACGGCGCGTGGGCTTGCAGGACGAGTTGCCCCTGGAGGTGTTTCCTCTCAATCTCGCCTACCTGGCCCTGGGACATCTGCATCGTCCCCAACGCGTGGGCAAACATGAATTTATGCACTACTGCGGATCCCCCCTGCCCTTAGGTTTTAGCGAGGCGGGCTATGCGCATCAAATTTTGGACGTCTGTCTGCAAGGTGGAATTTGTGCCTCCGTGACCCCGGTTCCAGTCCCCGCGTTCCGTCCCTGGTTGCGCGTGCCCGTCCAGCATGCCTCGTGGGCAGATGTTTTGCAACAGATTGACCAGCTGGAGCCGTTGAGCGGTCGTTCGGCGAATGATCCCTTGCGCCCTTTGCTGGAGGTCCGCCTGTTGCCAGGGCTGGATGTTCCCACCGACCTGCGCGAACGTCTGCAAGAGAGGCTTGCGGACAAATGGCCCCTGTTTTTCCGCATCGACGTTTTCCAGGCTTCCGCGCGGAACCACATTGCAGAAGCGCCTCAAGAGGACCTTCTGGCCTTGGAGGACCTCTCCCCATTGGAGGTGTTCCGATCCCTATGCGCCGAAGAACACATTGAGGCGCAGGGCCGGGCGGAATTGGAGAAGGACTTCCAGAGTTTGCTGGAGGAATGGCGTACAGAGGGCAACCCATGAGGATTCTGCGCATCTCCGGGGAAAATCTTGCGAGCCTGCGGGGGCCCTTCTCTGTGGACTTCACCCGGTCGCCCTTCACGG
Source organism: Fibrobacteraceae bacterium (assembly GCA_035470605.1). GTDB lineage: Bacteria > Fibrobacterota > Fibrobacteria > Fibrobacterales > Fibrobacteraceae > CAIRAY01. The sequence continues at coordinate 3,802 of DATIQS010000112.1, read as the reverse complement.
AAGCCGGAGTCTTTGCCATCAGCGGTCCCACCGGAGCAGGCAAAAGCACCCTGCTTGACGCCCTGTGTCTCGCCCTGTACAAACGCACTCCGCGCATCGAAGGCCGCCGCAAAGACGATTTGCGCATCGGTGAATTCTCGGCCACCGACACCCGTAGTCTGTTGTCGCGCGGATGCCGGAGCGGACACGCTGAAGTTCTCTTCGAATCCACTCAGGGGACCTTCCGCTCCCGCTGGGAAGTTCCTTTGCCCAAACGCAAACTCAAAGAAGGCCACAGCACCAAGGACGAGGAACAGCATCTTTATCAGTTGCAGTCCAATGGGGAGGAAAGTGAAATCGACTTGCGGCGGCGTAGCGTCGCGGAATTCATCGGCCTGGATTTTGGGCAATTCACCCGTACCGTCCTGCTGGCCCAGGGCGACTTCCGCAAATTTTTGGACGCCAGCGCCAGCGAACGCGCCGAGTTGCTGGAGAAATTGACCGACACCGGGATGTATGCCGAGCTGGGCCGCCGCGCCTTTGAACGTGCCAAGGCCGAACGACTCACCCTGGAAAGCTTGCGCCAGCAGAGCCAAGGCATGACGTTATTGTCGTCAGAAGAACTGGAGGTCCTGCGGCAAGAGTCGCAGGACCTAAGCACCTCCCTGCTGGCCCTGCGCCAACAAGAGCAAGAGGCCCGCCTAGCCCTGGAGTGGTTTGGGCAAGAACAAAAATTGCAGGCCGACCTTGCGTCCCTTCAGCAACAAAAGGAAATTGCGCAGGCGCAATGGAATGTTCTGGTTCCTAGCCTCGCAGAGCTCAAGGATTGGGATCGCGCGGAGCCTTTGCGGAACCTGTTTTTGCAATGGCGTTCCACGGGCGAAGAGCTGAAAACGATTACGCAGAAACTTGGAGAGATGCGCGACCGCTGGGAAAAAGCCAGAGCAACCCTTGAGCAAGGAGCCCAAGAAGGGGAACGAATCGCAAAAGAGGAGCAAGCCTTCCGAGAACGAAAGACCCAGCTGGAGGAACGGATTTCCCAGGCATCCATTCTGGAGGTTCAAGCGCAAAGTCTTGGAGAAGCCGAAACATCCAGCCTTCAGCGCCGGACAGAGTCCCTACGGAATTGGCGAACGTTGCGCCAGGGCCTGCGAAAAGCCCGTTCCCGGCACGACCAATTGCAAAAGCAAATCACCGAAATCCAGCACTGGCTTCAGGAAGACCGGGGCGATCCCTCTGCGCTGCTCGCTCAACTGCAAATCGAAAAGAAACAACTGGAAATTGCCAGGGAGTCCGTCCAATGGCAACAGCGCCTGTTGGAGAACCTGCCTGCGGAATCCGCCGAAGAGGACTTCAACCCGCAACAGCGCCAAATCCTTCTGGAGATGCGGCAACGTCTGACCACGGGAAGCCCCTGCCCGCTCTGCGGCTCCACCGCGCACCCTTACGCGACACACGGGTCCGAAGCGGAAGCCAGCGAACTACGCCATCTGACGGAACAAAACGATTTTCGCATCCAGCAGGCGGCCCAAGAACAACAGGCGCTGGAAAAAAGCCAACGCCAGCTCGGACAGGTGGAAGGGCAAAAGGAAGCGCTGTACGCACAAATCCAGAATCAAACGGTGGAGGATCATCAACGCGGTACCCAGCAAAGCATCCTGACCCAGGAATGCCGCAATTTTCGCGCAAAAAAGCGGACCTTGCGTGAGAAGCTCGCCCAGCTCCTGGGAGAACAAACCTCAGCGCAGATCCGCCAACAACTGCAGAATGAGGAACAGAAGTTGCAACAAGGGAAAAAGCGATGGACCGGACTCCGGGACCAGTCCATCCAAGAGGAGTCCTCGACCCGCGCGGCCCTCACCTCCGCAGAGGAACGAAAAAACACCCTGGATGGCATACAGACTTCGCAAGTCGCTTCATTGCAGAATACCCGCGCAGAACTCGGATTCACCAAAGACTACGCCAATACTCTTCTTAGCCACGACACCTCCTGGGCTACCGACCTGCGGCAAAGATCCGACTCCGCACGCAAGAACCTGGACTTGGGCGAAGGCGCCATACGCAACCAGGAGCAACAAATCCAAAGTCACCGTGCAGGGCATCCGGTGGCTGGACAAGATCACTGGGAAAAACTTCGTCAGGATGTCCAGGCCCGCCATCCCGCAATGGATCAACGCGAACGCGAGGTCACACTTCGCCTACGGCAAGACGAGGAACAGCGGGGACGCCTGCAGGAAATTTTGAAGCAAGTGGAGGCCCAGTCCCTCCAAGCCGCGCGCTGGGAACGCCTGGACCGCGTCATCGGTCAGTCCACCGGAGATCGTTTCCGGCGTTTTGCACAAAAAATCACTCTGCGGCGTTTGACCCGCCTGGCCAATCAGCATCTACGGCAATTGCATGGACGCTATCAGTTGGAATCTGGCGAAAGCATGGAACTGGTGATTGTCGATCTGGATATGGGAAATGAACGGCGCTCCACCCGTTCCTTAAGCGGCGGCGAAGGATTTCTGGTTTCCATGGCTCTGGCCCTGGGGCTCAGCCAAATGGCCTCCCGGCAGATGGACATCGGCTCGCTCTTTATCGACGAAGGTTTTGGCAGTCTGGATGCGGACACACTGCAAAACGCCTTGTCTGTTTTAGAGGGGTTGCGCCAGCAAGGGCGCCTAGTAGGCATCATCTCCCACATCGAAGGCTTAGCCCGGCAATTGGGCGCGGTCATCCAAGTGCAACCCATGGGTGACGGCCGTAGCCGGTTGAGTATTCATCCGTAGTTGTAAACATGGAGAATGCCTTTGATTAAAGGGGGCCTTTACTACATTTATCCCACTTTATCAGAGGGAGGAATGCCGGAGTGGTTGATCGGGGCTGTCTCGAAAACCGTTGTGCTCGCAAGGGTACCGGGGGTTCAAATCCCTCTTCCTCCATTACACAAAAAGCCCGTCTTCTTACGGAGAGTAAGAACGACGGGCTTTTTTGATAGGGTCTCCGGTGACCATGCGGTGACAAATGTTTTAAACAGAAAAGTCCAATCGTCTCAACACGACTGCAAATGAGGTGGGCCCCGAAATTCGGACACGCAGCCTAGTTAGATTTAAAGCCATTTACCCTTCTCCCCAATCACAAAGGAAAAAAGCAATGGCAGACAAAAGAAGAGGCAATCAAGGCGCCAACTGCTATTCCATGATCCGTAATGTGATTAGCGATGATTCCAGCAATAGCCAGAATTTCCATCACAATAAGAACTGCAACCACTCGTGCAGAAATTATCACAACTACCACTACAGGTTGCACAGTTGGTGCTTTCTACTAATCCTGCGGCAATGGTTCCATGCTGCTGCTTGTACGAAGCAAGCATTCCACGGAGCTTGGAAAGTTCCTGATCATTGATGTTCATTCTATTACCTCCTTTATCCTGACGGGGGCGTCATCTCTGGAATGGCGCCGTTGATTGTGGAACGGAAAAGGAGGAGAGAAGTGAAAAGACATCCAGAGCGCTTTGTCCATGGCTTGCCTCCTCCTCGGTTAACGATTCACGTCTGGCAACCAGCACCTTGATCTGAAAGGAACAGGACACCATCGCTTCCGCAAGGATCATCTTGCACCAGCGGAAATCCCGTGTGGCAATGTTCCCCCGGTAGCGGTAGTTAAAGCCCATGCAGGTCGGGCAGTAATTCTTGAGACAGCAATCCCTGCAACGCGGATCTTCCGCGATGTTTTCACAACTCCAGTCCACGCGGGATTTTTCCAGCGCCTCTTTTTCGCCCAGCACCACCGGGGAGAACATGTGGCAACCATAGCTCCGACCATCCACATCATAGGTAAT